>NZ_PNFF01000001.1:0-255000 GCF_028888695.1 Bacillus methanolicus
CACTAGCGTTGCACAAAAAACATAAGAAAAAGTCAAGAGTATAAAATTGGGATTATTTTAAATAATATCCCAAAAAATGTATGGTTTGAATATTCTGATTTTATATTTCTGAGTATTTAAGAAAAAAAGGATAAGGGGACCTATTTGAAGGTAGTCCTTATCCAGATTTTTACAAATAAATAGGGTCATATGTTAAATCATCTAAATGCTGTACATCTCCTTTTTCAAACTGTGCTAGGGTTTCAATGAAAATTTGTTCATGGTTAAGTGGCCTTCGTCCATATGATGATCGATCAGGTGTTTTAAATAGTTCTTTTATAAATTCGAAGAAGCTTTTTGACCAATATTCTTCTATAAATTCAAACATCTCAAGGAGCGTTCCCTGATAACTTACTTTTTTCTTCATCAATAAAGTTAAACAAAAAGTAATCATGGCTATGTAAATTTGGTTGAAAACAGCATTCGCGCTCTTTCCATAACATCTTTTAATGATTAAATGCTGCTTCATCCACTTGAAGAAAAGTTCAATTTGCCAGCGATTACGGTAAAGTTCACTAATTTCTTGTGCACTCATTTTTGCATCATTGATGATGATAGATAGGGTATTTCCTTGACTATCTTTCGTTTCTATCAGTCTAACGGGATATTTCATCCTTCCCAGTTTTACTATTGCTTCCCGAGAAATGTTTGACGACGGGTCAACGGGAAGTTCTTCAATGACATGGATGACAGTGTTTTCCTTGATACGAGTACAAAATCGAATATTATGACGGCAGTACTCATCGAACTTTTTAAAATCAAAGTAACCCCGGTCAAACACATGGAGCGCATCCTTATCGATTATCATTAAACCATCTAACTGTGTGACATCTGCTGGTCTAGCAGGAGTAATCATGATTTTGTCTGGGAAAGTTTCCCCTTCATGAAATACTACTCGAGTATGGATTTTAACTCCAGCTTTTGTATTTCGAAAATCAGCCCATCGATACTGGCTAAGGCATAAGGAGATGGTTGTTGAATCAATAAGATGGATTTTTCCTAGTAAATCATCGCCCTTTTCTTTTCCGAATTCCCGATAGATTTGTTCAACCAAGTGATGCAAAATAACTTCAAAAATCTCCGGGGGTAGATCGGAGAGTTTGCGAGAAAGTTGAGATTTACTAATACTTTTTAAGCCAAGTTCTTTCTGTAATTTCTTTTTGTTTTTCACCTTGAAACTGATTTTTTTTAGGCTATCAAGCTGCTTCAATTGGGCATATATAAAAAGTTTCGTAAATGTTAGGCTATCCAGCTTTTTCACATATTTATCAAGCTTCATCTGATCAATCATTTTTAAAAAAACTTTTTCATCCATTGGTTGGATGTATTCCTTAAATACTGTTTTTATGGTATTCTTGTCCATAGAGGTCTCCTTATAATTGGGATTTGGACAGGACTACCTACCTTCCACCTAATTATAAGGTTTTTTTATGCACTTTTGAACAAAAAATACCATTAATTACAAATTATTCAATAAAAATTTTATGGGAAAAGCCTTGACAAATTAAATTTTATTTAATGCAACGCTAGTGATGTTGGTCTTATTTGCAGCTGTGAAAATTAATATCCTTTTTCATAATCCACTAAGTTAATGGAAGGGGTTTTTCCTTGAATATAGCTCTTTAAATTCGGGATAAAAATATCTTCGATCACTCGTTTATTATAATGTTCAGTTGAGCCTGCGGTATGAGGCGTTATGATTACATTTTCAAGATCCCATAAAGGGCTGTCTTCACTTAACGGTTCTGTTTCAAATACGTCCAGTCCGGCGCCGGCAATTTGCCCCTCGCGGAGTGCTGTAATCAGTTCTTCTTCTGCGATGATTTGGCCTCTTCCAATATTGACTAAGTATGCGGAATTTTTCATTAATTTAAATTGCTCTGCGCCAAATAAATGATAGGTTTCTTTTGTGAGAGGAAGCGTAATAACGACATAATCGCATCGAGGGAGAATTTGATACAGTTGATCCGGGGTGTATATTTCATCGACAAATTCTTCCGGCCTGCCGGAATGGCGTATCCCTAATACAGTCATTCCAAAAGCTTTTGCTATTTTTGCCGTTTCCTTCCCAATTGCACCTACACCGATGATCCCGATTGTTTTTTGATGGATTTCATGTTTGAGACCGGAATGGTGCCAAGTTTTTGCTTGCTGATTTTTTACATATGTATGGATTTTTCTCGTCAGAGCGAGCAACAATGCAAAAATGGTCTCGGAAATCGGGTAAGCATGCACTCCGTTGGCACTTGTCAGCACGATGTTTCTTTCCGCCAATTTTTCCAACGGCAGGCTGTTCACTCCGGCACTCCAGCTCTGCATCCAGCGAAGCTGCAAATTTTCTTTGAAAAGAGTTTCTTCTATTTTCCATCCGGCAATAATTTCAGCGTCTTTTACATGATCGATCCAAATAGCACGATCTTTTCCTACAATGACGTCCCACTCGGGAATGACCTCTCTTATTTGATCGAATAAGTCTTTTTCAATATCAACAGCGACAACCAATTTTCTTTTTTCCATTGCGTTTCCTCCATTCTTTTCCACTTTTTGCTTTTTATTTTAACATACGAATGAAAAACTGACCTAGTATGCCTACTACGAAAAAAAAGAAAAAAGCAGCCAAACCAATTTAGGCAGCCTGCTTCTATTCATTGTTAAACTTAAAACTCGCCTTCAAAAGGAGTAAACGGAATATTTAATCTGTTTTCGACTACACGCAGCCTTTGGTTTAATCTGTTCAAGCGGCGTGTATGACGTTCATCGTTTTGATTTAGTCGTCTTATTTCCTGGTTTATCCGGTTTATTTCTCCGTTCAAACGATTAATTTCTCTATTTTGTCGGGTCAGCTCGTTGGCTTGCTGCGCATTTTGTCTTTCGAGAGCATTTACTCTTCTTTCAAGCGCCTGAACTTGGGGCGGCTGTCTGTATGATTCATATGGCTCCTGCTGCATGAAATCATTCTGTATATAGTAGCTAGTTTGATACGGAACATATTCTGAATAATAGTCGTAAGGATACATGTGGACAACTCTCCTTTTAAAAAAATTCGTGATAAATTCCCTACAAATTATGTAACTTTGTTTAAATTGACACGGCATTCACCCATCTTAAACAAATAAAGTGGGTGTGAGGCATCCTTCCGATGGTGACTCATACCATTTTTGGAATTGTTCATTTATAATGGTGTTAAAACAATTTTGGAGGATCTCATGTCGCAAAAACAAAAAACATTGTCTTCTAAGCGATCTACGTTAAGAAAAGTTGGAATAGGTTTGATCATCATGTCGTTCGTACTTTATGGAGCTCTCTTACTCGTACCTCTTATACCTTTTTCAACTGGAACAAAGGTAATCATTTCTTCAGTATTAGTCCTTTCAGGAGAAATTACATTTTGGGTAGGCGGCATTATATTAGGGAAAGAGGTCGTTACGAAATATAGGAAGTATTTTAATCCTTTGAATTGGTTTAGAAAAAACAAAAATCCTTAACCGCAATATGGGTCTCTTTTTTTAACCATTGTGTATGAAGTATACTAAAGGCAGGATTAAATCCTGGATTTTGGAAGGGGAAATTGTTATGAAAGTCAGTGTTCTAGGTGGAGGAAGCGAAGTTGGCGCTTCTTGTTTACATATCAATATAGCCGGTACGAATTTATTAATTGATGCGGGAATGAGAATGCATGGGGAAGATTTGCTTCCGGCTCTAGGGATGCTGGACACGCTTGGCAAACCGGATGTCATTCTCGTGACACACGCCCATGCCGATCATATTGGAGCGCTTCCGATCGTTCATTCCCTTTTTCCAGATGTACCCATCTATGCAACACCACCGACTGCAGATCTTATGAAAGTGATGATGAAAGATTCATATAAAATATTGGAACAGCGCTCCCGTGAGACCAATACTTTAGTTCCATATACGGAAGAACAGGTAAACTCTTTGCTTGAATCGCTTCTTCTTTTTCCCGCCAGCGGATCGTTGCGGGTAGGCAATGTGAAAATAACGAGTTATCGCGCCGGCCATATTTTAGGAGCCGTCATGTTTCTCATCGAAGGAGAAGGGGAAACACTTCTTATTACAGGAGACTTGAGCTTTAAAGCGGGACGAACGATTCCGGGGGCCCAAGTTCCACATGATATTCAGCCTGACGTGGTCATTATGGAATCAACTTACGGAAACCGTGCTCATACCGATAGAAATACAGAAGAAAGGCGTCTTGCTGAACATGTTTCGGAAGTCATTTCCGGAGGTGGCTTTGCGCTTATTCCTGCATTTGCTCTCGGGCGGGCACAGGAAGTTTTATTAATTTTGCAAGATTATATGGAAAAAGGGCTTATCCCGGAATTTCCTATTTATGTCGATGGGCTTGTAACACCTATAAGCAGAATTTATAATCATTACCCCCATTTTTTAAAAGGACCTGTCGCTCATCGCATTCGAAAAAATGGAGATGTATTTTTAACGGAAGGGCGATGCAAGGCTGTAGAGCCAAAAGAGCGCAATGAAGTGCTTAACGGTAAACCGGGCTGTATTGTTGCTTCTTCAGGGATGCTGACTGGAGGAGCGAGCTCGTGGTACGCAGAAAGGCTCGTATCTAATGAGAAAAATGCGATTTTTATTACCGGCTACCAGGATGAAGAGAGTCCGGGCAAAAAACTGTTAAACGTTGCGGATGGTCTTGAAAACGAATTGGAACTGAACGGGACAACCTATCAAGTAAAATGCCGTGTTGGAAAGTACGGTTTATCTGCGCATGCTGATGCAAATGAAATGAACCGTTTTATCCAAACATTAAATCCAACTTACACACTGCTTGTCCACGGCGATGATGAAGCGAGAAGTCAGCTTGGAAGTTTAATCGATCCGAGATTTCATCCAATTTTAGTAGAGAATGGCCAATCTTACGAGTTTGAGAAACGGAAATCAGGAAAAGGAGTAGTAGGAAAAAGGTATAAAACAAACGATGAGCTCAGGGAGAAAATAGGAAGCCTGTTTCTCTATCGACCCGAAAATGAAAATAATCTTAAACTTGTCATATGTACAGGAGTCCACGCAAAAACAAACTCGTTTATTTGTCAGACAATGAAAGGAAAGCAAGTAAGAGTTCAAACGGGGCAAGTTGCAGAAACGGTTGGGAAATGGAATCGTTCGATCGAAGAGCTGAAAGAGGCGGCCGATCAAGTTTTAACCTTTGTTCGTCCTTTTCTTGAAAAAGTAAATTGGGATGCTTTGCCTAATCAAATTTTAACGCTTGAAGATATTTTTGATTCGCTTCAAATTACTGGCATTGAAGAGAAACTGGCTGTTGCATTAGCTCTGCAAAGTATTCCGAGTGAAAACCGTTATAAAGAAAAAGACGGGACAAATTATTACAAATTTGATCAAAACTTAAAGCGGCAGCTTACTCATTTTGAGTTGCCGATTCAAGCACAAAAGGTCAATCCTGCGTCAGCAATGGAAATTGTCCGTAATCTTTTGGCGTCCCATCCGCGGTTTATTCGCTGCGGGGTGGATGACTTAGGGACGAAAGAAGAAAGACTGACAATTTATTTTGACTTTCCGGATGCTGTATCCGAAAGTGAGAGAAAAGAACTTTATGACATGATCAAAAAAGCAACGGGATGGACAGTAAGTTTTTCTAATTCTGTCCGCCAAGATCTTTTGCAAGCTCGGCTCTTAAGGATATTTGGCGGTTCAATCGGATCGCCATCTATTCATATAAACGAACAGAAAGTGGTTGTTCCGATAGACAGACCGAGCGACGCTGAAAAATTGATTCATCAGTTTAAAGAAGAAACAGGATTTGACTTGCAATTTAAAGGAGAATCTCTTCCGTCTTTACAGAATCACGTGCAAAAGGAATTGTATCAAGCGAATACTCCTTCAAAAAGGCTTGAAAACAATGAAGCAATCGAAGAAGCAAAAAAATGGGCTCTGGATCGCGGAATTACCATTTATAAAACGGGAATCAAACAACTGAACGGACAAACGATTATGGAAGTCCATTTTATCTCACCGGAAATTGCCATCCGGCATGAAACGGATTTAGAAGAACTCTCTTACAGAATCGGCATGCCGGTAACTTTTGCAAAAAATCCGAAGCAAAATGAAATCATTCGCATCACCCTTGAAGCGATTCCTCATGATTGGGAATTAAAGAAAAACCCTTCCATTCATATCGATAAAAAGCTTGTGACTGTAAAGCTGGGATCATTGCCGGATGATGAAAAACGAAGGGAAATCAGCGAAAAGATTAAGAGAGAAACAGGTTATTCTTTGGATGTCATCGTTTGAGTTTTGGTGCATTGATTTACCTATCAAAAATTTTTAAAAAAGGAATCAAATAATGAGCAGAATAAAAATAGAAAAAAAAGTTTACACATGTGCTTTTGAATTGTTACAAGAAAAAGGTTTTGTCAGTCCGATTGACCTTTTAGTCAAAATGGAGCGGATCGCTACAAAGCAAGTAGAGGAGTGGAGATTCGGGAGAATTCCATATTTGGAAAGAGCTGCGACAGGCAATCTTGCGAAATTAAATCATATTTTAATGACACTGCGGAAATTTGCGAAAGAACAAAATCTAAACCTTCTAAGACCGTTTACATGTCTTGGGGAAAAGGGCCAAAGCAGCGCTTGCGTTTCTCGAAAACAGGAAGCCAGTACATGGAAGATTTGTATTCTACGCATTATGTACGAGCTAAAAAGCTCGGGGGAAAATCTTCATCTAATGATACAATAGTTAATAAAACGGGGTGATTTATATGGGAATGCCGGAAGGAAAACGAAAATATTCTTATGCCGACTATTTATCTTGGGATGAGGATATTTCTTGCGAGGTTATTAACGGGGAAATCATTAGTATGTCACCCTCACCTACCCCGAAGCATCAGGATGTAGTCGATGAACTAACTGCGGAATTCAAAATGTTCCTTCGTGGAAAAGAATGCATGGCATTTTCAGCGCCCATTGACGTTTGTTTATTTGCTGCGAAAGAAACAAATCATGATGAGATTAAAGACTGGGTCCAGCCAGATCTAATTGTCGTATGTGATAGAAATAAAATAGGCGAAAAATATATTACCGGTGCTCCAGACTTAGTAATCGAAGTTCTATCCCCATCAACAACAAGAAATGACCGCTTAATTAAATATAAAAGCTATGAAAAAGCAGGTGTAAAAGAATATTGGATAGTCGATCCATACCATATGTCGGTAGAGGTTTATAAATTGGATGGAACCGCATATAAACAAGCGGGCGTTTTTATAAAAGAGGATCGATTGGAAGTAAGTCTCTTTGAAGGTTTTTCTATTGATTTGAGGAATGTTTTTAAGGATTAATTTCATAAAAGATATTTAATCGACCAAAGTTCCACAATTTTTTAATGAAACTGACCTGAAAAGTTGTATTAATAGCTTTTTGGGTTGGTTTTTTTATACCCCATTAATTAACGAGAGTATAAAATAGTAAAATATTCCTATAAATTACTTTATTGACTCCAATATTTGGGTTATACTTTTCCTAAATTAGACAATTTGATAGAAGGGAAGATTATCTATGGCTGTTCGCAGTATGAAATTAAAAATGAAAACGAATACAGGACAAGATTCGATTCATTTACGCAAAGCTCTTTGGCGAACACATCGACTAGTTAATGAAGGTATTGCTTACTACATGGATTTATTGACTCTCTTTCGTCAAGATGTAATTGGTGATAAAACTAAAGAAGAAATTCAGTCGGAACTACTACAGAAAATCAGAGAACAACAACGGAATAATGGTTCTCTTAAAGAGATTGGAAGTGATCAGGAAATCCTTACTTTGCTTCGCCAATTATATGAGTTAATCATTCCTTCGGCTATTGGAGAAAGCGGTGATGCAAATCAATTAGGAAATAAGTTTTTGTATCCTCTTGTTGATCCAAACAGCCAAGCAGGAAAGGGCACTTCCAAAGCAGGTCGAAAGCCCAGATGGAAACGAATGCAAGAAGAAGGAGATCCAAATTGGGAAATTGAGAAACAAAAGGATGATGAGAGAAAAGCTAAAGATCGAACTGTAAAAATTTTAAATAATCTTAATAATTTAGGTTTATTGCCTTTGTTTACTCTATTTACAAGCAAACAAAAAGATATTGAGTGGCTTCCAATGGGAAAACGCCAATCTGTTCGGAAATGGGATAAAGATATGTTTATTCAAGCAATCGAGCGGCTTTTGTCATGGGAATCGTGGAACCGTCGAGTTGCAGATGAGCGGGAAAAGTTAAAAGAGAAAGTTGAGAATTATTATAAAGAGAATTTATCAGGTGGCGAAAAGTGGATAGAAAAAATTAGGGAGTTTGAAAAGGATCGAGACAAGGAATTGGCTCAAAACGCATTTGCCTCAAATGACGGGTATTTAATCACCTCAAGGCAAATACGTGGATGGGATCGTGTTTATGAAAAATGGAGTAAATTGCCTGAATCAGCTTCAAAGGAAGAGTTATGGAAGGTTGTTGCAGAACAACAAAGCAAGATGTCAGAAGGATTCGGAGATCCTAAAGTGTTCAGCTTTTTGGCTGAATTGGAAAATAGAGATATATGGCGAGGACATCCAGAAAGGATCTATCGTATTGCAGTTTACAATGGTTTGTTAAAACGGCTTTCACAAACAAGAGAACAAGCAACTTTTACACTTCCGGATGCTATTGAACATCCGCTTTGGGTACGTTATGAGGCGCAAGGCGGGACGAATTTAAATCTCTTTAAACTCGAACAAAATTCAAAAAAGGAACTTAAGGTTATTCTTAGTAAAATGATTTGGCCTAAAGAAGAGGGCTGGTTTGAAAAAGAAAAGGTAGAGATCACCTTGGCGCCTTCAAAGCAATCTATCCGACAAATTATTTTAGAAGAGCATATTAAAGGAAAGCAAGAAATAAGTTTTTCAGACTATAGCTCTGGTATTCCTCTTAAAGGGGTATTAGGTGGATCAAGGATCCAATTTAACAGAAAACATCTTGAGAACCACCGTGAGTTTTTAACTGCAGGTGATATTGGGCCAGTTTTTCTGAATTTAGTTATTGATGTGACACCGTTACAAGAAGTGAAAAATGGTCGGCTTCAATCTCCAATTGGAAAAGCATTAAAAATTGTGCCTTCAGAATATCCAAAAGTAATTGACTATAAACCGAAAGAATTAATTGAATGGATAAATAACAGTTCAGCTACAAGTAAGGTCGGAGTTGAGTCGTTAACCGAAGGAATGCGAATTATGAGCATTGATATGGGACAACGTACATCAGCATCTGTTTCCATTTTTGAAGTTGTAAAAGAATTGCCGAAAGATAAAGAACGAAGGTTATTTTATAACATTAAAGATACAGATCTATATGCTCTTCATAGACGGAGTTTTCTTTTAAATCTACCTGGAGAAGTAGTTACAAAAAGAATTAGTCAAGAAAGGGAAGAACGCAGAAAGAATCGACTTATTGTAAGAGCGCACATTCGAATGTTAGCTAGTGTATTAAAATTGGGAACAAAAAAGACCCCTGACGAACGGAAGAAAGCAATGAATAAATTATTGGAAAATATAGAATTAAATAATTTGTGGTCAGTTGCTGATAAGAAAGCTTGGATTCGAGAATTTAATGAATTACTAAATATGGCTTTCTATAATGAAGAGATTTGGAAGGAAAATGTAATCCAATTGCATCGCAGAATGGAACCTTATGTCGGTCAAATTGTCAGTAAATGGCGCAGAGGTTTAAGTGATGGTCGCAGAAATCTAGCCGGAATCTCAATGTGGAATATCGACGAATTGGAAGATACAAGACGACTGCTCATCTCTTGGAGCAAAAGGTCCCGTACGCCGGGTGAAGCAAATCGAATTGAAAACGATGAACCATTTGGGACTAATTTGCTAGAGCATATTCAAAATGTAAAAGAAGATCGGCTTAAACAAATGGCTAATTTAATTGTTATGACCGCATTAGGATATAAGTATGATGAAGGAGAGCCGAACAAGGATAAACGTTGGAAAGAAACGTATCCTGCATGCCAGGTGATTTTATTTGAAAATCTTAACCGATATTTGTTCAATCTCGACCGTTCGCGCCGTGAAAATTCAAAGCTAATGAAATGGGCCCACAGAAGCATTCCAAAAACTGTTTATATGCAGGGAGAGATGTTTGGTCTGCAAGTTGGAGACGTTCGGTCAGAGTTTTCTTCCCGGTTTCATGCAAAGACAGGGGCACCGGGAATTCGTTGTCGTGCATTGACTGAAGAGGATTTAAAAGATGGATCCTATGTTTTAAATCAATTAATTGAATCAAATTTTATAAATGAAAATGAGATTAACCACCTGAGAAAAGGTGACATAGTTCCGTGGGAAGGCGGAGAACTATTTGCGACTCTTTCTAAACCTTATAAAAAAGAATCTGATGATAATGAGCTAACCGTTATTCATGCAGATATTAATGCAGCTCAAAATCTTCAAAAAAGATTCTGGCAGCAAAACTCTGAAGTATTTAGAGTATCATGTCAATTAGCAAAAGTGGGCGATGATGAAGTTTATGTTCCAAAATCTGAATCAGTTAAGAAATACTTAGGTAAAGGTAAATTTGTTAAGGTAAGTGATAAACAAGAGGTATATAATTTGGAAAAATCCGACAAAATAAAAATAAAAATAAAAACAGACTCCACAATCGAGCTTCAGGATTTGGACGAACTTGGCGAAATTGCTCAAACTATTGAACTTGCGGAAGAACAGCAGAAAAAATACGTGACGTTGTTCCGTGATCCAAGTGGGTATTTTTTTAATAATGGAACGTGGCGTCCACAAAAAGAGTTTTGGTCAATAGTAAACAATATTATAAGAAACTGTTTAAAGAAGAAAATCCTGAAAAATAAAGTGGAGGTGTGATCGGAGGTTTCCCTAAGTTGTCTATACCGATTAGAATGCTTAATGAAATCCAATATTGTGAACGACTGTACTATATCATGCACGTACAAGGGATTTTTGAAGAAAGTGCTGACACAATTGAAGGGGATGCACAGCACCGCAGGGCGGAAAATCGTATGAGAAAAGGGACGATTGCCCCCACGGAATTGTGGGGGGAAGCCCCGCTTAGTTTGCATTTAGGTGATGATCATCTAAATATTGTAGGAAAGTTGGATACAGTTACTCTGGAAAAAGACCTTTGGGTGCCGGTAGAAAGCAAACACTCATCTGCTCCTGACGGCAGTCAAAGTTTTAAGGTTGAAACCTATGATCTACAGGGTACGGCATGGCCAAATGATCAGATTCAATTATGTGCACAAGGGTTATTGCTAAGGGCAAATGGCTATTCATCTGATTATGGTTATCTTTATTATCGAGGCAATAAGAAAAAAGTTAGAGTGGATTTTACTCAAGATCTTATCAATCTTACAAATTATTATATTAGGAAAGCTCATGAACTGATAAATAAGCCGATTCCAAAGCCGCTTAAAGATTCCAATAAATGTTTCCGATGTTCGTTGAACTATGTTTGTTTACCGGATGAGACGAATTATCTGATTGGTGCTAGTACGAATATTAGAAAAATTGTTCCTAACAGAGACGATGGAGGAATCTTATATGTTTCAGAACCTGGGACAAAATTAGGAAAAAGTGGAGAAAGCCTGACAATTCGCTATCCTGATGGAAGATCAGATGAAATTCCAATTAAAGATATCATCCATGTTTCTTTAATGGGGAATGTGCAATGCTCTACACAGCTTACACATACTTTAATGGCATGTGGGATTACAATTAGCTACTTGTCTACTCATGGACAAATGATTGGATACACAATGCCGCCCGTTACCAAGAATATTTTTCTCCGTAAGAATCAATTTATCAAATTTCAGCACTATGATCATGCTTTGAGACTTTCCCAATGGATCATATATGCTAAAATTTCAAACCAAAGGACTTTACTTCGACGTAATGGATCCGCGCCTAAATCTTTGCTTCAAGAATTGAAAGAACTCCGTGACAAGGCAATTTCGGCAGAGAGTATAGAAAGTCTAAGAGGAATTGAAGGTCGTGCTGCCAAACTATATTTTGAGGCTTTCCCAACAATGTTAAAACTTAAAGGTGTCGATAGAAAAGCTTTTATGAATGGAAGAAACAGAAGGCCTCCCAAAGATCCGGTAAATGCTCTCCTTTCTTTAGGTTATACACTGTTAGCACGGGATGTTTTAGCTGCTTGTACTGGTGTAGGATTGGATCCAATGTTTGGATTTTATCATTCTATTGAACCCGGAAGGCCGGCTCTTGCATTGGACCTTATGGAGCCATTTCGCCCTCTTATTGTTGATAGCGTCGTTTTAAGAATTTTAAATACACAAGAACTTGATTTAGACGATTTTTATCGAGGAGAGGACAGCTGCCAGTTAAACAAGAATGGCCGAAAAAAATTTTTTGCTGCATATGAACGTCGTCTTCATGAGACCTTAACTCATCCCCGTTTTGGGTACAAAATTAGTTATCGAAGAACTTTAGATGTAGAGGTACGGTTATTGGCTAGATACCTTGAGGGGGAAGTTAATGAATATAGGCCAGTAACTACACGGTAGGAGGAAAAGATGAGACAATATGTATTGGTAAGTTATGATATTTCTGACTCAAAACGATGGAGAAAGGTCTACAAAATAATGAAGGCGTTTGGAGAACATGTGCAGTATTCTGTTTTTATCTGCCAGTTGACCGAATTGCAAGAAGCGGACTTGAAAAGCAAATTAGAAGATATTGTGCACCATCAACAAGATCAAGTTATGTTCGTCCATATAGGCCCAGTTACACGCGATCAGTTAAATAAAAAAATATCTACTGTCGGAAGAGATTACTACCCAAGAGATTTATCAAAGTTAATTTATTAAAAAAATTCTAATAATAACTTGATGAAAATTGGACAAAATAATATAATGAAGATGACCTATAGGGTCGATTAATTCTGTGCGTGTGCCTCGGTAAAGAAAAACTTTGCCAACCACAGGATTATCTTTTTTCTGCTATGTATTTTGATTTTATTGTCGAGTACCGAAGTATGTCTAAAAGACCTGAGGGTACTCGAATTCTTTATTTATAAAGGTTTTTAAGGACTTTTTTAGGTTGAAAGCTCTTTGAAAAAAAGGTTTTTGCATACTTATTTTTGTTTGCCCTCGAATTTAACCCCCAAGACGCTGTGTTTTCAATGGGTTCCTCGGGCAGCAGTCTGAATACATAGCAGAAAATAAGGTGATTGGCACGGCGCCAGCTTGTATGACGTTGTCCAGAAATGCTTGTCTGAATACATAGCAGAAAATAAGGTGATTGGCACATTAAAGCGTAAAATTGAGCCATCTTAAGAAGCGCCGTCTGAATACATAGCAGAAAATAAGGTGATTGGCACGCACATCGATTTCCCCGAATCCTTTGCTTGAGCCCCCGTCTGAATACATAGCAGAAAATAAGGTGATTGGCACGCAGAAGCGATCAATATTCGTGAAGCAAGAGAATTTGTCTGAATACATAGCAGAAAATAAGGTGATTGGCACATCAAAACATTTTTAATGGTCATACGAATGTAAACATGTCTGAATACATAGCAGAAAATAAGGTGATTGGCACTTTTTAAATTGTGTCAATCGTCGTTTTCGAATTAACTGGTCTGAATACATAGCAGAAAATAAGGTGATTGGCACATTATTTGAACCAAAAGTATATAAAGATCCTTTAATGTCTGAATACATAGCAGAAAATAAGGTGATTGGCACTATTAGCCATATAATATTTTCCACCGTACCAATTTAGTCTGAATACATAGCAGAAAATAAGGTGATTGGCACGGTGTAGGTTTACCCAGTGAAATACTAAAAGACCTTCAATGTCTGAATACATAGCAGAAAATAAGGTGATTGGCACTTAAATATCGACTCATAGGATTCAGAAAGATTCCTGTCTGAATACATAGCAGAAAATAAGGTGATTGGCACTCATATTCTTCTTTACTACAATAATATTTATTTCTACCCGTCTGAATACATAGCAGAAAATAAGGTGATTGGCACATAATATCAAAAATTTCCTGAGCATCTAAATCAAGAGTCTGAATACATAGCAGAAAATAAGGTGATTGGCACTTTCTTTTAACGATTTGTTTTGATCAATAATATCTTGTCTGAATACATAGCAGAAAATAAGGTGATTGGCACACAAATTAATGGAATTAGAGCAGATGAATCAACTGTCTGAATACATAGCAGAAAATAAGGTGATTGGCACAACACTCAATTGCAAGCGTTAGAAAGCACCATTGTAGGTCTGAATACATAGCAGAAAATAAGGTGATTGGCACTCTCAGATATCCAATTGAAAGGAGTTTGCTCTGCACTGTGTCTGAATACATAGCAGAAAATAAGGTGATTGGCACCAAAGGAGGCGGTGGTGATGTGATGTGCCAAATTGGTCTGAATACATAGCAGAAAATAAGGTGATTGGCACCGGAAATAGATATTTTTTAGCTTGACATCTACTTGACGTCTGAATACATAGCAGAAAATAAGGTGATTGGCACTTTTGATGACTTGACAAGAGAAGAACGTATTCAGAGTCTGAATACATAGCAGAAAATAAGGTGATTGGCACATTTTTGAGCCAATACCCCTTGCATAAGCAGGTATTAAGTCTGAATACATAGCAGAAAATAAGGTGATTGGCACCTCTACTTTCAGTTAATTCTTTGGGATAATCATTTAGTCTGAATACATAGCAGAAAATAAGGTGATTGGCACAATGTTTAGTGTCACTTTAATACTGTGAAATTGTTGTCTGAATACATAGCAGAAAATAAGGTGATTGGCACAAAAAAATTGCGGACGAGCTGTTGCGAATCGGTATCGTCTGAATACATAGCAGAAAATAAGGTGATTGGCACGCATTATCTGCGGCTGTATTTGCATTATCCGCCGCATTGTCTGAATACATAGCAGAAAATAAGGTGATTGGCACCTTTACTTTTTTGAGGTTTCTCCAACTTCTCCAATGAATGTCTGAATACATAGCAGAAAATAAGGTGATTGGCACTCTGAAAAAGTGAAAGAAAGATATAAACGTATGTTTAGGTCTGAATACATAGCAGAAAATAAGGTGATTGGCACCTTTCTGTTTCTGTTGATAAAGATTGTTTTCAAAATGTCTGAATACATAGCAGAAAATAAGGTGATTGGCACGTCAAGTTCCTTAATGGTTTCTATCATAAGATTTAAGTCTGAATACATAGCAGAAAATAAGGTGATTGGCACCCTTCGGTTGATTTCAACCCCTGTCCGTGCTTTGTGTCTGAATACATAGCAGAAAATAAGGTGATTGGCACCAGTCATCGATCAGGGAAGGAAGGTCAAGAGAAACACCGTCTGAATACATAGCAGAAAATAAGGTGATTGGCACATTTAGATGGCTTTGATGATGAAACAAAAATTGAGGGTCTGAATACATAGCAGAAAATAAGGTGATTGGCACATCTAGATTCACTGATTCTCACCTTTAATTCTTCGTCTGAATACATAGCAGAAAATAAGGTGATTGGCACTTTGGTTGCTTAATCCCTTTTCATAGAGTTCATCGTCTGAATACATAGCAGAAAATAAGGTGATTGGCACATCTTCTCCTTAAAGACAAATTGATCTCGAAAGCGTCTGAATACATAGCAGAAAATAAGGTGATTGGCACTAGAAATCGAGGTGAATGAATTGAGTACTCAAAAAGTCTGAATACATAGCAGAAAATAAGGTGATTGGCACTAACAAACCAAGATGGATTTAATTGGCTGGATACTCGTCTGAATACATAGCAGAAAATAAGGTGATTGGCACTCATCAATAAAGGCAATATGAACTTTTTCTAGACCAAGTCTGAATACATAGCAGAAAATAAGGTGATTGGCACATCATGGATTGTAAAGGCGTATCCACTGATAAATAGGTCTGAATACATAGCAGAAAATAAGGTGATTGGCACGCAGTAGGTGATACTGTATGCAATCAAAATATTGTGGTCTGAATACATAGCAGAAAATAAGGTGATTGGCACCAGTTGGATTCGTTATTATTGGATTTTCTACTGGGTCTGAATACATAGCAGAAAATAAGGTGATTGGCACCATACGGATTCGATTTGAACGAAGAAGAAAAACTAGTGTCTGAATACATAGCAGAAAATAAGGTGATTGGCACTTCATAAGACAGTTTGTCGATCGGTACTTGATCTTGTGTCTGAATACATAGCAGAAAATAAGGTGATTGGCACTATAAAAAGTTGATTTTATTTATATTATATGGTATGTCTGAATACATAGCAGAAAATAAGGTGATTGGCACATAGCTGATAATGTTTTACCCGAACCTGCTTGACCAGGTCTGAATACATAGCAGAAAATAAGGTGATTGGCACAAAACGCCCCCATTTCTATTACCTATTCTTGTTTCTGTCTGAATACATAGCAGAAAATAAGGTGATTGGCACCAAAAAAATTTTTTCACGAAAAATATCCTTTCGTGGAGTCTGAATACATAGCAGAAAATAAGGTGATTGGCACAGGAATTGTCAGCAGAACTTGAATTATTGAAACAAGGTCTGAATACATAGCAGAAAATAAGGTGATTGGCACGAAATATGAAACGAACAGACACCATGTGTGACCGTCAAGTGAAATATTACAATTTCCGATAATTAATTTTTTACACTTTTAATTAAATATAGAGGATCTATGTTTCATTCTATAACTATCTTCATTTAGGTGAATAATTTCAGCTTTATGAAGAATTCTATCTAAGATGGCAGTGGTAATCGCTGGATCACCTAATAATTCCCCCCATTCCTTTGGCGCTTTATTAGATGTTAGTATAATAGACGACTTATTATATAAATCGTTAATTAGGTGGAAGAATAAGTTAGCTTCATGTTGGTCCATGGCCATAAACATAAGATCATCTATAATAATCAAATCTGCACTTCGGATTCTTTTTATTTTTGTTTGAGATTTACGTGAAATTTCTTCTGTTTTCAATGTATGTATCAGCTCTCCCATTGTAATAAACATCACTTTATAGCCTTGATTTATAGCTACAAATCCTAAACCCACCGCCAAGTGGGTCTTTCCGACACCTGGCGGTCCAAGGAAAATGATGTTATACAATTGTTCAATCCATGTTAATTCCTTAAGTTGATTCAATTGCTTCCTGCTTAATGATTGTTGCTCCTCTAAATTAAATTCATCTATTGTTCTTTGAAACGGAAAATTTGCCCACTTTAGTCGCTTTTCTAACTGCTTTTCTTCCCTTCTTTTTTGCTCGTATTCTAAAATGCAATTAAGAAAAGTGAGATATGAGGAATCGTTCGTTTCGGCTTCTTTAACTAAAGTTGGCAAATAATGAGCCGTTTCCTTCAAACGAAGAGCTTTTAAAAGCTCTTGTGATTTTGATAATGAGTTCATTTTTGCCCCTCCAATACAGATATGTATTTATTCACATCACGTTTTTGCGTATTGATTTGGTTGATTTGATTTTTACGTTCCACAACTGGTATTACCACTTGTTCCTTATCCTTACTGCTGCTGTTTATTTGTTTTTGTTGTTGAAGGTACTGAGCCATATCGGTAAAGTCGGTTGCTGTATAAAGCTTTTTATTCATGCATTCCTCCAAAGCTTTATCCACTACGGACTGCTTTATTAATCGGATTTGCTTCAAAATAATTTGTAATTGGTCCCGTATATAACGAGGTTTCTTTTTTCGAATTTCTTGTAAATAGGATTTGGCAAGTTCAGAATTTGTGAAATAACGTGAGACCGTTTCAATATAAGCATCAATACCTTTTGTTCGGTCTCGTGTATGCTGACGATCTTGGATTAATTGTCCTTTGCCAGGGAATATTTTATGTTTAGCTATCAAAGGACCGTCTGCTTTTTCATAAATAAACAAGTATCCATCAGATTCAGTTATATAAACTTCTTTTTGTTTGTTATATGTCCCAAGAGGGACTGAATAACGATTTGATTGATATCGTATAGTGTTGTCTTTACGAACAGCCCTTGTTATACTGGAGTAAGGATTTAAGTTAGATAATTTGTTGAGGACTGGTCTTAAGTATTGCTTTTCTTTCTGAAATACTTCGACTGGTCTTTTTTTCGTTGTATTGTGTATTTTATAATTACCAGTGCGGTTCAGCCATTCCCAGCCCGCCTCATTCCATTCATCAATATTTGTGAATTCCCGATGTTTAGCAAAGTTATGTTTGATATATCCTACAACATTTTCAATTTTCCCTTTGCTTTCCGGATCAGCTTTACGGCAAACTCTCAATTTTAATTTTCTTTCTTGTCGATAGGATTCAAACTCCTTTGTTAATATGAGATCTCCACCATTTTCACTAACAAGTATTAATGAATCCTGGTCATAAACAATTTCACGAGGGATGCCCCCAAACCATTGAAATGCATTTTCGTGACAACGTATGACATCACGAGTAGTAAAAGGTCGATCTAACCATTCCATATATTTATATCGTGAATGGGAAAGTACAAACGCTATAAAATATAGTTTTACTTTTTTCTTCCCTCGCGTATATTGATGAGTCTCCCCAAAATCAACTTGGACTTGTTCTCCCATTTCTACTTCTGGAACAGCTTCATAAGATCTGGGGAGTGTTTCCTTTGTAATTCCGTAATGAATCCTCAGTTCACGAACATAGGACCTAACGGTACCTTCGGAAACTTCCAAACTTGAATATCTTTCCTTTAACCAATCTTCCACTTGGGCAGCTGACATGTCAGGATGCTCATTAAGCCAAGTTAATATTTGGCTTTTATAAGGATCTAACTTTTTAGATCTTGTATTAGTAGAGTCAATCCATTCAACCATCTCCTTAGGGTTTTGATTAAGATACCGGTACAGTGTGGGCCTGGAGATTCCTAACTTCTTAGCCACTTTAGCCTTACTGAACCCCAATTCCAATAATTGTCGTATCTCTACATACACTTCAAACTTGTCCACCTTTCAAATCCTCCATCACCGTTAATATCTCGACAATAAAAATACTAACAGCGATAGAAAACTATTTTAATAGTTTGAACATGAAATGTGTAAAATTTTATTTATCGGAAACTGTCAATTATATTTTATCGGTTACACCATGGCCATAAATGTCTGAATACATAGCAGAAAATAAGGTGATTGGCACCGATAAAAATGGCAATGTATTTGCTGAACGTACAGAGTCTGAATACATAGCAGAAAATAAGGTGATTGGCACCTTTTTCGAGCAAACGGGAAATGAATATTTGGCGTTGTCTGAATACATAGCAGAAAATAAGGTGATTGGCACGAAGAATAGTGAAGTATAAAAAAGCGCCCATGCGGTGGTCTGAATACATAGCAGAAAATAAGGTGATTGGCACCAACAACATTATTGATGGGTGGTCTTGTAGGTTATGTCTGAATACATAGCAGAAAATAAGGTGATTGGCACGTAACAATATTTGGTCTGCTCGCTTTTTAGAGAATAGTCTGAATACATAGCAGAAAATAAGGTGATTGGCACGAAAAAATAGCCGTAGAAGCTGTTGTTCGGCAATACGCGTCTGAATACATAGCAGAAAATAAGGTGATTGGCACGTTTTTTGAGTAATAAACCAAGTGATGTCTGAAAAGGTCTGAATACATAGCAGAAAATAAGGTGATTGGCACACCGTCAAAAGCACCAAATTCCTTTAAGTTCACGGTTTGTCTGAATACATAGCAGAAAATAAGGTGATTGGCACATTACGACAATAACGGAAATAAACACATCGTAAAGTCTGAATACATAGCAGAAAATAAGATGGTCGGCACTGACTCCAAAAATTGCAAAATCCCTTTTAGGGTCATTTTTCCTTTAAATTAATAGTTTTTTCTATTAAATTTCTGTGTTAACGCTCTAGAAATTTTTAAAAAATGTTCACAGAGAAACATCGAAAATAGCGATAAAATAATACTTAGGGCTCTTATTTGTGAATTATTTCACAAATATCCCTTCTTTAGATATAATAATAATGTAACTCGTCAAAAGTACTAGGTGAGGCGAAATATAATGAATGAACTATCTTTCAGTGCTTTGATCATTCGATTCCTTTTAGGAGGATCAGCAGTACTGATTTCAACAATTATAGCCCGAAAACTAGGGGATAAAGCAGGTGGTATTTTTGCGGCGTTTCCGGCGGTCTATCTGGCTGCGTTACTAACAGTCCGTCTTGATTTTACCGGTGATGAGCTTATTGCTCACTCGGTTTTGTTATCCAAAGGAGCCATAATTGGGATGATAATAAATATTCTTGTAGCCATGATTGCAGGCTACCTGCTGCCGAAAAAGGGATGGAAACGAGGTTTAATCCATTCTATGGTTTTTTGGTTTGTTATCTCAATGGTCGTTGCCATGGTCACATCGCACTATTAAAGAAAAGGTGAGCAACTGTGGATAAAAAAGATTTAATAATCCGCTTTTTACTTGGAGGCACAGCTGTCATGCTTAGTTATTTGGTGACTATCATCTCACCATGGAAATTACTTTCCGGAATTTTTGCAGCATTTCCGGCAGTCATGTTAACAGCTGTTTTCATGATGGGCATTTCTTCAGGATCAAAAAAGGCAGCGAAAATTGCTCAAGGATCCGTTTATGGAATGATTGGCGGGGTTGTTTGCGTTGCAACTGTACTGGCTGTATTGAAAGCCAGCAACAACTGGGTTTTGAGCATCTTCGCAGGTTTGCTATTATGGCTTATTAGTTCCATATTCATTTCAACTTTAAGAGAACAAATTAAGAATTTCAGTATAAAAGAAAAAGCAGGGACCAATTAAGGTTTCCTGCTTCATCTATTTATTGCTTAATAAATTAACAATAATAGAAGGCAGGTATACTTAACGATTTTTTAAGCACTATTTCTGAATCTGGAGCGCTGGCTGACCGTTTTTAAAATAGATAACTTTCCTTGCGGTGTTAGCATTCTCCAAATCCTTACTTTGATCTTCATGTAAAATCCCTCCTCTTTGGAAAACATTCTTAGAATTCAATGTAGAATGGTGATTGGAAGTTTTTTATATATTTGTATGGGATTATAAACATTTATCCAATCACTATTTTATTACGTTTTACCGCAAATTTTTTAAATTAAAACAACAAAAAGTTCAACAAAAAATGACCATAAAAACAATAAAACCTTAACTAATTTGACGAATTTTAGTGAAAATATGCTGTCGATGCTACGTTTTTGGGGGATTGGCTTGAAAATCATATATAATGAAACTATCTAAAAACGTTGTGTTAGCGAAAAAGAAAGGAGCCAGCTACTTGTTTGAGAAAGCGCAGCAATTTTTACAGCAGTATTTCGGTTATTCGCTTTTTCGAAAAGGACAGGAACAAGCGATTCGTTATGTGTTAGAAGGTAAAAATTCTCTTTGTGTGATGCCGACGGGCGGCGGAAAATCGATGTGCTATCAAATTCCGGCTCTTGTGCTGCCAGGTACAACGATTGTCGTTTCCCCGTTGATTTCGTTGATGAAGGATCAAGTGGATGCTCTATTGCAGTTGGGGATTCCAGCGACATTTATTAACAGCTCGATCAGTTTAAGGGAAGCAAACGAGCGGATGATGGAAGCCAAACATGGCCGATACAAGCTTTTATATATTGCTCCTGAGAGGCTGGAATCCAGAGAGTTTATGGAAGATTTGCAAGGCATGAAGATACCCCTTGTTGCCGTGGATGAAGCGCACTGTATTTCCCAGTGGGGACATGATTTCCGTCCAAGCTACCGTCATATACGCAGAATGGTGGACAATTTGCAGGAAAAGCCAATTGTTCTTGCTTTAACAGCCACTGCTACGCCAAAGGTACGAGATGATATATGCGAATCTCTGGAGATTGATGGTAACAATACAGTAATGACGGGATTTGAACGGGAAAACTTATCCTTTTCAGTCATTAAAGGCCAGGACAGGCTTCTCTTTTTAAAGGATTTTCTGAAAAAGAACCATAAAGAATCGGGCATTATTTATGCGGCCACAAGGAAAATGGTTGACCAGCTATATGAAAGGCTGAAAAAAGAAAATATCAATGTCGGCCGTTATCATGCAGGCATGAGCGATATGGACAGGATGAGAGAGCAGGAGCAGTTTTTGGAGGATAAAACAACTGTCATGGTAGCTACCTCTGCTTTTGGGATGGGGATTGACAAGTCCAATATTCGTTATGTGATTCATTTCCAACTTCCTAAAAACATGGAAAGCTATTATCAGGAGGCGGGTCGTGCAGGAAGGGACGGTCTTGCCGGCGAATGCATTGTTCTTTATTCTCCGCAAGATGTACAAGTTCAACGATTTTTAATTGAACAGTCGAGTGAACGGAATCGTATATCACAGGAACTCGAAAAACTGCAGCTTATGGTGGATTATTGCCATACGGAAAATTGCTTACAGGCTTATATTTTGCAATATTTTGGCGAAAGAGAGACAAAGTCGTGCGGGCGTTGCGGGAATTGTACTGACTCCCGTGCAAGCGTGGATGTTACAAAAGAAGCACAAATGGTATTGTCATGCATCGTTCGGATGGGTCAGAAGTTTGGAAAGACGATGACAGCCCAGGTTTTAACCGGATCAAAGAACAAAAAAATTACAGAGCTCGGCTTTCATAACCTTTCCACATACGGCATTATGAAAGAAAAAAGCGCAAAAGAAGTAAGTGATTTTATCGAGTTCCTTATCTCCCAGGATTTAATTGCAGTGCAGCACGGGTCTTTCCCAACGATTTATGTTACGGAGAAAGGCCGGGATGTATTACTCGAAAAGCAAACCGTAAGCAGAAAACAAGCTGTGCAATCAAGGCATGTATCGAAAGATGATATATTGTTCGATTGCTTGAGAACTGTTAGAAGAAGTATTGCAGAATCAGAAAATGTGCCTCCTTTTGTTATTTTTTCCGATGCAACCTTAAAGGATATGTGTGTGAAATTGCCTCAGTCTAGTGAAGAGTTCCTGCAGGTAAATGGGGTAGGGGAAAATAAATTGAAAAAATATGGAGAAGCTTTTATCAGTGCTATTATCGCTTATTGTGAAGAACATCCAGAGCGAATGCAGGAAAGGTCGGCAGAAAGTTTTCTGAAAAAACCGTCAAAAAAAGCGGAACGGGATTCACATCTTGTGACGTACGAAATGTTTCAGAACGGTTTCACTTTAAAGGAAATTTCTAAGAAGCGAGAGCTTGCGCTTTCGACAGTTGAGAATCATCTGCTGCACTGTGCGGAACAAGGGCTGGATGTAGACCTTGGATCCCTCATTCCCGCTGAATTCTTGCCATTAATAAAACAGGCGGTGAAGGAGGCAGGCAGCGGCAAGCTGAAACCGATCAAGGAGCTGCTCCCTGAGGAAATCACATATTTTATGATTAAAGCATTTCTGTTTCTCAATCGGAAAAGAGAAAAAGAATAAATCGAGAGGCAAAAATCCTTTATCACTTTAAAGCGATGCGGGCCTGACCCTCAATGCGTTAATGCGTTAAAGCGGTGAGGGCCAGACCCCTAGATTATAATTTTCGTATGCGAAAGTTGTCTTCGAGCAGTGTCCAGTTTTGCGGGAATGGGTAGCCGAGTACCCAGTAGCTGATTCCGCGTAATCCGTATTCCTTCACCGTATCAAATTTTGCTTGGGCGCTGCGGGCATCTTCAAACCAAACTTCATGGTTTCGCCCTTGTTCATCTACATACCGATAAAATGGAGTTTGAGATGTTTGATCATATTGAATCACAGCATTATATCGTACTGCTCGGCGAACGGCTTCCTGCATATCAAATGTTTCTGCTTCCCGTCCTTGAACATGGGGAAGAAGCCAGTCTCGAGCGTACAACTGGAAGCCCATAAAGATTTTATTTCTCGGAATGACAGATACGGCGTAATCAAGAACACGTCTGATTTGATTAAGCGGAGATATTGATTGCGGAGGACCTAATCGATATCCCCATTCGTATGTCATCAAAATGACAAAGTCGGCAATTCTTCCGTGAGCAGCATAATCGTGAGCTTCATATAAAAGCCCTGTCTGTTCGGAGCTTGTTTTTGGTGCAAGTGCAGTGGAAACGAAATAGCCTTCTGGATGCAGACGATCAACTGCACGCTGCAAAAACTGATTATACCGCTCTCGATCCGCTGGAAAAACATTCTCAAAATCAATGTTTAATCCGCGGTATCCTTTCTCTCTCATCGTGTTTAAAACATTCGTTAATAACCGATTTTGCAGTTCTGTACTTGAAAGAATTGTACTTGCCAGTCGTGACCCGGGATTTCTAGCTGTAAAATTGGTGATAGACATCATTGGAACAATTCGATCAGCTCGGGCAGCTTGAATGATCGGTTCGTCATTAATCGAATCTATGCTGCCGTCTGCTCTCATCGTGTAAACAAAAGGGGTTACGTACGTTAAATGTTCACCAACCTCACGAACATCTCTTGCTCCTTCTTCTCCATAGTTGATCGTATATGCATTTACGTCAATGACTGGTTTCGCAAAAGGAATCGTTAACACCATTCCCGGTGTAATAAGATTAGGATTTTGAATTTGATTTGTTCTCATCAATTCTTGAACAGTTGTACCATAACGTCGAGCAATTTGCTCTAAGCTTTCTCCGGGTTGAACGGTATGCGTCCGAGCCGGGATGTATAAAATCATTCCTGGATTGATGGCCGAAGGGTTAGTGATTCGATTAGCTTGGATTATAGCTTCGGACGAAACGCCGTAACTTTGCGCAATCCCCCATAATGTTTCACCGGCCTGAACTCTGTGTTGACGAGCAGCAACAGGAATGATAATTGCTTGACCGATTACTAGGCGGTCAGCATTGGGCAGTTCATTAGCAGCGATAATTTGTGAAATACTCACACCGTAACGATTCGCTAATTGCCATAACGTCTCCCCTCTTTGAATAACATGAATAATCATAAGTACCTCCTTGAAAATAGGTCATATGACTAATGTATGCGGCTAATGTTCAGAAGGAAACATTTGAGCAAAAAATTCCCGGTGAAGAAAAATTGCCTTTGATCAAAAAGACAAATCTTTTTTAACAAATAAAAAAAGAAGGGTTAGAAATTTCTAACCCTTCTTTACTGATTAATTTTACGGGGAGCAATGAGAGTTTCTATCTCGAATTAAATAACTCCTTGAGCAATCATTGCATCCGCCACTTTAATAAATCCTGCGATATTGGCTCCTACAACCAAGTTTCCTGGATAGCCATATTCCTCTGCTGCTTGAACACAATTCCGGTAAATATTTTCCATAATTTGGTGTAATTTTGCATCGACTTCTTCAAATGACCATGATAGTCTCATACTGTTTTGCGACATTTCTAACGCAGATACAGCTACACCGCCGGCATTGGCTGCTTTTGCGGGAGCAAAGAGAACATCATTCTTTAGGAACACGTCAATGGCTTCAAGTGTACACGGCATGTTTGCACCTTCACCAATTGCTTTTACCCCATTTGAAACTAATAAGTTTGCAGCAGTTTCATCGATTTCGTTTTGAGTGGCGCATGGCAGGGCAATATCGCAAGGGATGGACCAGATTCCGGTGCAACCTTCATAGTACTCTGCCGTTGGATGAATTTTCACATATTCACTAATTCTTTTTCTTTCAATTTCTTTTAGTCTTTTAATGGTTTCAAGATTGATTCCGTTTTGATCATAAACAAAACCGTTAGAATCACTGCAAGCAACGACTTTTGCACCTAATTGTGCAGCTTTTTCCATTGCGTAGATTGCGACATTGCCTGATCCTGAGACGACAACCGTACTTCCTTCAAAACTAAGTCCTTTGTCTTTCAGCATCTCCTCGACAAAGTAGACGGTTCCATAGCCTGTAGCCTCTTTTCTGGCCAGACTTCCGCCGTATCTAGGGTTTTTTCCTGTCAATACGCCGGCTTCATAGTTCCCGCGGATTCGTTTATATTGTCCAAATAAGAATCCAATTTCTCTGGCACCGACCCCGATGTCACCTGCCGGAACGTCAATATCTGGTCCGATGTGCCGATATAGTTCTGTCATAAAACTTTGCGTGAATCGCATGATTTCACCGTCTGACTTCCCTTTAGGATCAAAGTCGGATCCGCCTTTGCCTCCCCCTATCGGCAGTCCTGTTAAGGAATTTTTAAAGATTTGTTCAAAACCTAAAAATTTAATGATGCTTGTGTTAACAGAAGGGTGGAATCGTAATCCGCCTTTATAAGGGCCAATAGCACTGTTATATTGTATACGGAACCCCCGGTTCACTTGTACCTTTCCATGATCGTCAACCCAAGAGACGCGAAACGTAACCATTCTTTCCGGTTCCACGATTCTTTCAAGGATGCTGTTATCCATATAATGAGGATGCTTCGTAAAAACGGGAACGAGAGAATCAAAAATTTCTTTTACACATTGAAGAAACTCATTTTCGTTTGGATTTTGCTTAATTACCTTTTCATATACTTCATCTACGTAATCTTTGGCCATCTGCAAGCCATCTTGTTTCACTTTCTGCAATGTCTCCATTTTCTATCATCATTCCTTTTCCATAATTTTTATTTACACGGTCAAAGATTCATTAAATGACGATATTTACATCATTAAATGACGAAATTTACATCATTTTATCACAATTTATATAGTTTTTCTCATGATTGTATTTTATATTTAAAAATTAATTAAAACAATATGAAAATTAGGTAAATTTATGTTAAAAGTAAATGAGTATGAAAAAAGCGGGATAATTGAATTAAGATAAATCCAATATTTAAACATTTTTTTATTGAACGCGACAGAGAAGTGATTCCATGATTCTCTGAAGAGTCTCTTCACAATTTTGGACAGATTTCACAGAAAAAATTTTCGTGTAAAAGATATAGTAACTTGTTGAAGTGTCAATCATAAAAAGAGCATTTGGGAAGTATGTAAAGAAATGCAGTTTTTTATCGTACGCGGCAATTTCGTAATTTAAATTCTTTTTTTCTTGATGAACAACAAGACCTTGTATAAAATGATGAAAGCTTATAAAAAATTTGTTACAAATTTATTAATTCTAATAATTTTCTGAAAAAGGAGGATTTTCATGAAAAAATTACGTTTCATAAGCATTTTTTTAATGTTTACACTTTTATTGGCTGCATGCGGCACTGGCAATGATAACAATGCAAATGGCAATGGCAAAGATAGCAATGAAGAAAAGGTATACAAAGTTGGAATTGATACTACTTATCCGCCATTTGAATTTAAAGAGGGAAACGAATATAAAGGAATTGACATTGATTTAATTAATGCAATAGCAGAAAACCAAGGCTTTAAAATTGAATTATCTCCAATGGATTTTGGTGGAATCATACCTGCCTTGCAAGCCGGTCAGCTTGATGTAGCTATTGCAGGCATGAGCATTACGGACGAAAGAAAAAAGATCGTAGATTTCTCTGAACCATATTTTGATGCGGGGTTAACATTAGTTGTTAAGAAAGACAATAAAGAAATTAGTTCCGTTGATGACCTAAAGGGTAAAACAGTTGCCGTTAAAAAAGGAACGACTGGTGCAACTTTTGCACAAGAAAAAGCAAATGAGATCGGCTTTAAAGTTGTTCAATTTAATGATAGCCCTTCCATGTTCCAGGAAGTGGCAAACGGAAATGCAGATGTTCTTATTGAAGATTATCCTGTCATTGCATACGCAATTGCCCAAAAAGATCTTGGCTTAAAAATCGTTGGTGATCGCCTCAATGGGGACCAATACGGAATTGCTGTATTAAAAGGAAAAAATCAAGATCTGTTAGAAAAAATTAATAAAGGTCTTGCAGAACTTAAAGAAAATGGAAAATACGATGAAATATTAAATAAATATCTGAAGGAATAAGCCATAATAACAAAAGAAAGGCGCGCAGCTGGCGCGCTTTCTTTTTGAAAGGAGATGAATAAATGGAAATTATTACTGCGGCCTTTCCTTATTTATTGAAAGGTCTCCAAGTAACCCTCCATATTTTCGTTATCGCGATTATTTTAGGTTTTATAATCGGATTAGTTGTCGCATTGTTCCGATTAGCGCCGATAAAAATCTTAAATTGGTTTGGAAAAATATATATTGATGCCATCCGGGGAACACCATTCCTCGTTCAATTATATTTTATTTATTTTGGTATAAATTCATTGGATTGGATTTCATTTAATAATACAACAGCAGGTATCATAACGGTTGCGATTAATGCAGGGGCATATTTTTCTGAGATTATCCGAGCCGGTATCCAGTCAATTGATAAAGGACAAACGGAGGCAGCGCGATCGCTCGGTCTGTCAGCAGTCCAGAATATGCGTTTTATCATTCTTCCTCAAGCCTTTCGAAGAATGCTACCTACGATTACGAACCAATCAATCATTAGCTTAAAAGATACTTCCCTTCTTTCCATTATTGGAATTGCAGACTTGACGCAACAGGGGCAAATTCAAACTGCGGCTACATTTGAAGCATTTAAAATTTGGCTGACAGTTGGTGTTATGTATTTCGTTATTATTTATTTACTATCTTTACTCTCTAATTTCCTTGAACGGAGGTTTGTACTGCGATGAGCATCATTCAAGTAAAAAACTTAAAAAAATCTTTTGGAAATCTAGAGGTATTAAAAGATATTAATACGGAAATTAAGGAAAAAGAGGTTGTTTGTGTCATCGGTCCGTCCGGTTCAGGAAAAAGTACATTCCTTCGTTGCTTAAATCGACTTGAGGAAATAACAGGCGGCCATGTAATCGTGAATGGTCACGACATTACCGATCCGAAGATAGACATTAACAAAGTGAGGCAAGAGGTCGGGATGGTATTCCAGCAATTCAATCTTTTTCCTCATAAAACAGTTTTAGAAAATATTACGCTCGCACCTATAAAAGTGAAGAAAATGTCAAAAGAAGAGGCAGAAAAAAAGGCGCTTGAGCTGCTCGATAAAGTTGGATTGCGCGAAAAAGCACAAAGCTATCCCGGAGAATTATCCGGCGGACAAAAACAGCGGGTGGCTATTGCGAGAGCGTTAGCCATGAATCCAAAAATCATGCTTTTTGATGAACCAACTTCAGCACTTGATCCGGAAATGGTCGGGGATGTATTGGAAGTAATGAAACAGTTAGCAAAAGAAGGAATGACAATGGTTGTTGTTACCCACGAAATGGGATTCGCCCGCGAAGTAGGCGATCGCGTCCTTTTTATGGACGGCGGATATATTGTCGAAGAAAATGAACCGAGAGAACTATTCAGCAATCCGCGGCATGAACGAACTAAAGCATTTTTAAGCAAAGTACTTTAAAAACGAGGGATTTATCCTCGTTTTTTTTAATATCATGTGATAGATTATCAAAAAAATGTGGCATTTGCGGAGGGCATCTTTTTATGTTTCTGCTGAATGGAAGGACTTTCTGCGAGGGGGAAATGACGGTATATTTACACATTGAATAAACATAAGAAACGAGAGGAGAGAACAGCGGTATGAAAAAGCAAGGATTGACGAAAGGGATGTATATAAACGGACAGCAGATTTTAATGGAAGATTCTTTCATGGTTCAAAATCCGGCTACTTTTGAATCTGTAGGATATGTTCCGAACGGGACTGCAAAAGAAGCAAAGCTTGTTGTCGATGCTGCACATGAAGCTTTTCTTACATGGTCTAAAACAACTGCTTACGAGCGAGCGGATTTATTGGAAAAATGGTATCAAATAATTCAAGATCGGTTAGATGAGTTAGCTTTCATTATGACACTAGAGCAGGGAAAACCATTGTCAGAAGCAAAAGGTGAAATGAAATATGCCAACAGCTTTGTTAAATGGTTTGCAGAAGAAGCGAAACGAATTTATGGAGAAACAATCCCGGCTTCAGTTGGTTCCAAGAGAATTTTAGTTCAAAAACAACCCGTTGGGGTCGTTGCTGCCATAACACCTTGGAACTTTCCGGCGGCGATGATCACTCGGAAAGTAGCTCCGGCTCTTGCTGCAGGTTGTACAGTCGTAATAAAACCGGCTAAACAAACACCGCTTACAGCACTCTTACTAGCAGAATGTGCTCATGAAGCGGGGGTTCCGGCAGGAGTTATTAATGTCGTAACCACTCAAAATCCAACGGAAGTGGTAGATGTTTGGATGGAAGATCCACGTGTAAAGAAAGTTACGTTCACCGGTTCTACTCCAATCGGAAAATTATTAATGAAGAAAGCCGCAGATACTGTAAAAAAAGTATCTCTTGAACTTGGCGGTCTCGCACCTTTTATCGTCGCAGAAGATGCTGATATTAAAGAAGCTGTGAAGGGTGTTGTACAATCAAAATTCAGGAATGCCGGCCAAACATGCATTTGTGCCAATCGGATTTTTGTACATGAGTCAATTAAGGAAACTTTCTTATCAGCGTTTCAAGAAGCTGTATTATCACTTCGAGTAGGCAATGGCCTTGATGAGAACGTCGACATCGGTCCGCTAATTGACGAAGAGGCAGTCAAGAAAGTCAAACACCAATTAGAAGATGCTGTAGCAAAAGGAGCTATTCTCCATGAAGGACCTTCAGCAAACATGGACAAAGGGTATTTTATAGAGCCGGTTGTGATCTCTGATGTAACAGATGATATGTTATGTATGCAGGAAGAGACATTTGGACCAATCGCACCGGTCAGCACATATTCAGACGATAAAGAAGTCATTCAACGAGCGAATAACACTCCTTATGGGTTGGCTGCCTATGTTTACACCCAATCTTTACAAAAGGCTGTTTTATTTTCTGAAAATCTGGAATACGGCATTGTGGGAATTAATGATGGCGCCCCATCTGTTGCTCAGGCTCCTTTTGGCGGAATGAAAGAAAGTGGACTCGGAAGAGAAGGAAGCCACTATGGGTTAGATGAATTCCTCGAAATTAAATATATTTCTCTTCAACTAATTTGATCTAGTTTTACTCGTAAGAAAAAACGCTTAACCTAATGTTAACGGGGTTAAGCGTTTTTTCTCTATTTACGGCAATTAAAGAGGCTTGGGTCAGGCTCCAATCTCCTTTATCCCTTCAGGTGTCTGTTCAACTGTATGTTCAATCCTGGTTGGCAATTCAATATTTACTTCTGTTCCTTTATTCTTTTCGCTATTAAATTGTATCGTTCCATTGTGCGATTGGACAATCTTATAGCTTACGGTTAGGCCAAGGCCGGTTCCTTTTTCTTTTGAAGAATAAAAAGGTTCTCCGACTTTTTTCAACCGTTCCTTTGATATGCCGCATCCATAATCTTTTACTGTAATCGAAACTTTTTCATTTTCTTTCTTGTTCAAGAAAACGGATACGCTGCCACCGCATGTTGATGCTTCTATTGCATTTTTGATGATATTAATAAATAATTGCTTTAATTGGTTAGGCTCACATTCAATCATATACTCATTGTCCTGAAGAACAAAATCAATTTCAACGTTGTGCAGGGCTGCTTCTGTTTTTAGCAATGAAATTACGTCGAACAAAATATTTCGGAGATCAGCTTTTGTAAATTTTATTTGCTGCGGCTTCGCCAAAAGCAAGAGCTCACCGACGATATGATTAATACGATTCAATTCGTCGAGCATAATTTGATAATAATATCGATGTTTTTCATCTTCCATTTGAAGAAGCTGTACAAAGCCTTTTAAAGATGTTAGAGGATTTCTGATTTCGTGGGCTACAATGGCGGACAATTCGCCCACAACAGAGAGCTTTTCTGCTCTTCTCAGCCGCTCCTCTGTTTTCCTTATTTCGGTAATATCTTTTCCATATCCAATGATTCCGGCAATTTTCCCGTTAACAATGGTTGGAAGCGCCGTGCATTGCAGGGTAATGGATTCTCCGTTTTTATGGAGGACATTAAGTTCAAATATTTGCGGTTTCTTATCGGAAATAACATTTGAAATCAATTTTAATATTTGTTCTTTTTGGTCATCAGGCAATAAGTTTTTTACATTTTTTCCAATGAATTCATCTGAGTCAAAACCTGTGACCGCCTTAAATTGAGGGTTTAAATTTGTTATAATCCCATCCAGATCAATCATGTAAACAATATTAGGATTGTACTCAAATAAAGATTTGTATTGTTGCTGGCTTTCCTCCAGCAATTTTTCTACATGTTTTCTCTCGGTTATATCTCTTCCTATAATAACTAATCCTTTTCGGCTTCCATCAGAATGGAAAAGAGGAACTTTAATCGTGTCAAAAGTTTTTACTGTGCCGTCCGGCAAAGGAATCATTTCTTCAATTCGTGTAATATCCCTGTTTTCCCACGCCTTCTCATCCGATACTTCACAGAATCTGAGAGCATCCGCGTAAAACTCTGTATACTCTGCTAATTCAGAGTCTTTTTTTCCTTTATAATCGACATTTTCCAGCTGAAACAACTTTAATCCGAATTCATTGGCTTCAATCCATCTGCCTTCGCCATCTTTGAAATTAACAAAGTCAACCATCGAATTGATTAGCGTTGAAAGACGCTTTTCTTCTTCTTTTGAAGCGTTCAATTCTTCTTTCTTGTTTATGAAAAAAAAGAACAGCCACCCGGTCACTAAAACATAAAAGACCTCTTTAGCCCGTTCAAGAAAATGAATCAAAGGGGATGGTTCAAACTGATAAAAAAGATAGTTTGTTCCAAAAATCCAAAAAATGCTAACGATGATGTATATATATAATAGCTTTTTCTTGTTCATTTTTACCCCCTGTTCATGAAAAAATAAAAACAGTTTCTCTTTATGAATCAAACATAATTATAGTATCATTCGTTAACGATTACTGTTAATATAATGTCTTTCTTTTTATAGTAGCACAGAATGAGGGAAAGATTACAGTGAAATTCGAACATTTAGAGGAAGGGTATGGAAAAGGATTGAAAGATAAAGGAAAAAATAGTTTAATATAGTAAAATTGCCTTAATAAATATATGAATAAAAATACATGTTTTTCGGAGTGCTTAAGAATGAAGAAAAAAATATGGATGGGGGGAATTGGTTTCGTTCTGATTCTTTCCATTATGATTTTCCTTGACTTCCAAAAAGTGAAAAAAGAGGGAAAGCCTCCCCTGCCAACAGTAAGGGTTGGAAAAGAGATCATTGATGCCTCTCTTAAATCTTACTCATGGAAAGGTAACAATGGGACTGAGAAAGAAAGTAAAGATCATTCTCTTCCGGCAGTAGATCCTTTAGCTGAACTCACTGTGACTTTCAAAAAAGGTGAGGAGCCTGATCACATTATTATTCAAACACCTCAAACAAATCCTCCGGAAGTCTATCGGGAACCGGTCGAATCCAATCAATATACTCTTCCTAACTATCCGGGTTCTCATACTCTCGAAATAATCGCGGAATGGAAGGGAAAAGGGAAAGCAAAATATATTGCAGAGCTTGTGATTAAAGAAAAAGTGTCCTACCAGCGATTGCTGGCATCAGAAAAAGGTTTTTATTCTCTGTTTGTTCTCGAACCGGTGGGTTCTCAGTCATCTTTGGAAATTCCGCCCCATATAGGTCTAAATATTAACCGGATGGTAGGAACTGATGATCTAGAAAATACACAGGAACAATATCCGGAACTTGAAATTAAATCAGCTCCTACGTTCGTGCTGTTTGATCATGAGAAGGTGGTTTTAAAAACAGAAAAGCATGAAGAACTCATTCAGTTCCTTCAGTCTCATACAGGTCCATCGTATAAGGATCTATTACCAAAAAGTAAAGAAGGGCTTTCTGTTTTTGCAGTTCTAGAATCATCGGATGATAATCTGTTCAAAGAACTATCCTACGAGGAAAAATATCCTCATGTGGGTCCTGTCAATGGTATTACAGATCTTGAAACAGTTAGAATGGTATACCCGGATTTGAATATCGAGCAGATTCCGACTTACATCGTCTTTAATTACAAGGGTGAAGTTTATCGGAGCCACGATTCCAAAGACGTGCTTCAATTTCTAAAAAGCCGCGCACCTGTGAAGTGATTTGGTATGTATTTTAAGTTCGAAAAACTGATAAAGATGCCTGCAACGGACCTTGCAAAAAATTTAGCAGTGGTTTTGTTATAATGGCAAATAAAGGATAGATATCCAATGTTGGATTAGCTTTTAGGCCCAATAGTTTAAAAGATTAGTAGTTAATATATTAATTGGTGGAAAGGGAGATGGGCTTGGAAAAGAATAGTAACTGTCAAACATGCGGGGCGCCGTTAATAAGAGATTACTGGGATACTGTTGAAGAGCTCGAATCCGGAGAATATTTGGTTGATGCCTTTGAGGCAATGGTGTGCAGTAATCGGTGCGGCTATTATGAACGGATTAATTATTCAATTAAGGACGAAGAATTTGAGGTAATAGCCCAGCAAGGGGATGACCGTTTTTTGCTTCTTTATCCAAACGAACAAGGAAGAATATTAGATGCCGATCATCAGCTTATTCTTTGGCCGCCGATGAATGTCCATTCTCTTATCGGGCGCGGGTATTGGGAGGAATATACAGGGAATGTTAATGTCTATGAATTGCTAAAGAAGGCAACGAAACTGGGAGATGAAAAAATGATATATAATTTTCGTATTGATCGTTCACAGCGGGATTTTCTAAAGCGGGAACTGGTTGATAACAAAAGAATCTATCAAGGGTGGGGCCAATTTAATCTCGTTAATGACCAATTTGTTAAGGAAACAAGAAACTATTATAACCTTCGATCGACCCGTATCCCTAACAACTCTAGCGGATACGTTCAGTGAAGCTGCTTTAACTAAAGCGGCAGATTCCGGGATTAAGCTTATTAATGGCATCGAATTTTGCAGATTGCTGGCTAGCAACGCGCTGCTTAAAATGACCGATTAAATATAACATTTTTATTGGGGGCTGACTCAGAAGCAAAGGGCCAGACCCCTAATTTTGAAGCTTTTCTATAGATAAAATCCACTATGCAATGAATCAATAAGGGGTTTATTAATATCCCTTTTCATAATCCACTAAGTTAATAGTTGGAGTTTTTCCCTCGAGATAGTTTTTTAAGTTAGGGATAAAAATATCTTCGATTACCCGTTTATTATAATGTTCAGTGGAACCGGCGGTATGTGGCGTAATGATGACATTTTCCATTTCCCATAAAGGACTATTTTCACTTAATGGTTCTGTTTCAAAAACGTCCAGTCCGGCACCGGCAATTTGCCCGTCTTGTAGCGCCTGAATAAGTTCCGCTTCATTTGCAACTTCACCGCGCCCGATATTGATAAAAAATGCCGAAGGTTTCATCAGCATAAATTGCTCTTTTCCAAATAAATGGCGAGTATCTTTTGTAAGAGGCAATGTTACGACAACATAATCACATTTTGGGAGAATTTTATTGAGATGGTCTGTTGTGTACATTTCATCGACAAATTCTTCAGGCCTGCCTGAGCGGCGCACACCTAAAACAGTCATTCCAAAAGCTTTTGCAATTTTTGCTGTTTCTTTCCCGATTGCGCCTACGCCGATAATTCCGACAGTTTTTTGATGCAATTCAAGTTTAAGACCGGAATGGTGCCACGTTTTCGATTGCTGATTTCTGATATAGGTGTGAATTTTTCTCGTTAATGCTAGCATTAGAGCAAGTATGGTTTCAGAAATAGGATATGCGTGCACTCCGTTGGCGCTTGTTAGTAAGATTTTTCTTTTTGCCAATTTTTGTAACGGAAGTTCATCAACTCCCGCACTCCAGCTCTGCAGCCAGCGAAGCTGAATGTTTTCCTCAAGTAATTCCTCCATTTCTTTTTTCCAGCCGGCGATAATTTCGGCGTCTTTTAAATGATTTTGCCATACTGTACGGTCTTTTCCAATGATCAATTCCCATTCTGGTACCGTCTCTTTAATTTCTTGGGTAAGGCACTCATCAAGATTATGAGTGATCACCATTTTCCTTTTTTGCATAATATTCCTCCAACCTGCAGTATTTAATTTGCATTTTAACATATTGATGGGTAGTACCTCATCTGCATGGAGCAATTTAACACCTACTTTATGTAAATAGAGAAGTACAAAAATAATTCCATAAGATTCTAATACTAAAGATGAAGATTAGAAAGGACTGTCCTTTACCGATTTAAAGCGGAGTAGGACAGTCCCTCTAAATTAACAACATCTTGAAATTTTTCCGTCTTTACCGTTGAAGCGGGATTCCTGTGCTTCGCAGAAAAATTCTTTTCTTGATTTGATCGGTTCGCCCGGATGATGTGTTTTCATATGTTCAATGTATTTTTCATAACTTGGAACTCCAACTAACAGGCTGATGAACTGTTTTCTGTATTTCATAATTTCTTGCAGTTTCTTAAGCATATGTTCTTACATCTCCTTCGCTGCTGCGTGGTGTATAAGGTGATTCGTGCAAGGTTACCTTTTTATTGGTTAATACCTTATACCACATGCCAAAGGCTGAAATCAAAACGGTAATAACGATAATCATGAAGATCGCACAAAGGGTTGCATCTACATAGTCATTGATAAGAACTTGCTTCATTTGTGCGGCATTCGCAGCTGGTGCCAGAACTTTTCCTTCATCCATTGCCCCTTTAAATAATTTAGCATGTGATAAAAAGCTGATTTTCGGATTTTCATGGAACAGTTTTTGCCAGCCTGCTGTCATTGTCACAATTAAAATCCATGTTGTCGGAATAAGTGTGACCCATACAAATTTCTTTTTGCCCATTTTGAATAAAATAGTCGTTCCTAAAAGCAGGGCAATTCCCGCGAGCATCTGGTTGGCAATTCCGAATAGCGGCCATAAGGTGTTAATTCCGCCAAGCGGATCGATAACTCCTTGATATAAAAAGTAACCCCATCCACCGACACATAAAGCAGTGGCAATGATATTCGGAATTAGGGCTTCTGTTCTCGCAAAAGGTTTATACGCTGTTCCGATAATATCCTGAATCATAAAACGTCCGACACGTGTTCCTGCATCAACTGTTGTTAAAATAAACAAGGCTTCAAACAGAATGGCAAAATGGTACCAAAATGCCATCAAAGCTTTTCCACCGATTACTTTTGAGAAAATTACAGCCATGCCGATCGCAAGAGTAGGTGCTCCGCCGGTTCTTGACAGGATCGTTTCTTCTCCAACATCATCAGCAAGGCGTGTCAAATCATCTGGTGTGATCGTAAATCCCCAGCTGGAAACGGTCTGGGCAACCTGAACGGCATCTGTTCCAATGACGGCAGGCGGACTGTTGATTGCAAAGTAAATTCCCGGTGTAAGTACACAAGCAGCAATCATCGCCATAACGGCAACAAACGATTCAGTTAGCATCGCTCCATAGCCGATTGGCTGTGCATGTGATTCGCGCTCAATCATTTTAGGCGTTGTACCTGAGGAGATGAGGGAATGGAATCCTGATACGGCTCCACAGGCAATTGTAATAAATAAGAAAGGAAACAGGTTTCCGGAAAATACCGGACCGGTACCATCGACAAACTGTGTTACCCCCGGCATTTGCAGGTCAGGAGCTACAATCACAATTCCTAACGCAAGCGCGACGATGGTTCCCACTTTCAAAAAAGTACTTAAATAATCGCGCGGTGCAAGAAGAAGCCAAACCGGTAAAACGGAAGCAACAAATCCGTAAATCATTAACATAATGGCAATCGTTTCGCCTTTAAAAGTAAACATGCCGGCAAGAGTTGGATTTTCAGCAACATATTGTCCCAGATAGATTGAAAGAAGCAATAAGATAATTCCTATTAGAGAACCTTCCCCAACGCGGCCAGGCCGTATATAACGCATGTAAACTCCCATTAAAACGGCGATTGGAATTGTAGCTGCAATTGTAAACATTCCCCACGGGCTTCCTGCAAGTGCTTTTACGACAACTAACGCTAATACTGCTAATAAAATAATCATGATTCCTAAAATTCCAACCATGGCAATCAGTCCTGTTACCGGACCGATCTCTTCTTTAATCATTTCTCCAAGCGACTTTCCGTTTCGGCGCATGGATCCGAATAAAATGATAAAATCCTGAACAGCTCCTGCAAGAACAACTCCGACGACAATCCAGATAGTTCCCGGCAAATAACCCATTTGTGCAGCAAGAATTGGACCAACGAGCGGACCGGCCCCAGCAATCGCCGCAAAGTGATGCCCGAACAGAACCCATTTGTTAGTCGGCACATAATCTTTTCCATCATTATTAATCTCGGCAGGTGTCATTCGAGAATCATCCAGCTCGAAAACTTTTCTAGCCATAAAACGACTGTAAAAGCGGTAAGCAATTGCGTAGACAGAGACAGCAGCAGTTATCAGCCAAATCGCATTCACACTTTCCCCGCTATTTAATGCCATAACTGCAAAACCTGCTGCACCTAAAGCTGAAATTAGCCCCCAGATAATAATCGATTTTAAAGCTCTCAATTTAAATTTCCCCTTTCTATGGTTTAAACATATTATATCTAACTATTCTGAATTTTGTATATTTTTTTATTTTTGGATAATTAAAAAAATTAATTCGAAAAATTAAGGTGTCAATTTTATCATGGCAATCTCTCCTTTAGTATTTAAAATTAAAAAACCCGTCCCTACATATAGGGACGAGTTTGCGCTCGCGTTACCACCCTAATTCCGCAGCTTACAAAAATAAACTTGCGGCTCTCAGTCAACGTATAATTAATTATACGTGGTCCATTATAACGGCGGACAACCCGTCAAAGCTTACTAGATTTCAGCTTTGCATCTCAGAGGCGACTTCGGATAAGACCTGACATCGGCTTTCACCAAACGCCGACTCTCTGGTAGAACAGGAATCTTATCTTACTCTTCTCGTCATTGATTTTTATTATTTAACGATAATTTAGCAGAGGAAAATTAATATGTCAATATTTTTTGATAGTTTTAATAATTCTGTGTAAATCAAACAGTCCGCATTGGAATTCAAAAACAGAAAAAAACGCGCAACATAATTGAAAGCTTCCATCTCTAATTATTTTATTATAGCGAGATGCTCATACACTTCACGTAAATTCTTAAAGCCCATTGATTGCGCCTTCTTCAGATAGTAACCCCAAATCTGTGCGGCCATTTGTGCATCTCCGAGGGCATGGTGGCGATTTTTAACTTCTACACCACACTGCAGACAAATTTCTTCCAAAGGCAGTGATTTGATCAAAGGGTTAGTAAGGCGGATTAAAAAGGATGTATCAATAATACGGTGTTCAAAATTGGTACGCATTAAATCTCTGGTCATTTTCTGCATAAAGGTTTGTTCATGTTTTGCATGATGAGCAACAAGTATTCGGCTTTTAATAAATTTAAAAAATTGAATGAGAACTTCGGAAGCGGCTGGCGCCATACTCAGTTGTTCATCTGTAATATTGGTTAATGTGGATATTTCTTTCGAAAGGGGAATATTTGATTTTAAAAGAGAATAGAACGTTTGTTTATTTTCGATCACGGATCCGGTCATTTTTACAGCCCCTATTGAGATAATCCGATCTCCTTTATCAGGAAAAAATCCAGTTGTTTCAATATCGAATACAACAACTTTCAAATCTTTAAGAGGAGTATCCAAGTAGTTTTTTTCTTTCATTTCTTTTTGAAGCTGTCTTAAGAAAGAAATGTGATGCGGATTGGATTGTGCCTGAACGCCTGAATAAATATTAGAACCGAGCTTTCCGGACATTTGCCTGAAAAATTGAATCATATCGTTAAAGCCCATTTCAAACTTCCTTCCCTGTATGCTTTCTTATCTCTTGATAAAGATGGGTACCGATTTTGATGATATTTTTCATTTCTCGTTTTTGCTCTTTCGATAACTTTTCAATTTCTAAAAAATGTCCGGATTCATAGTCGGAATGATTACATAAAGTCAGACGATAGTTTAATAGTTTGACAAACTGTTCTTCAATTAATTTCTTGTCTTGAATGGGCAGTACTTTTTCGGAAAGATTGTGCAGCCGGGAGAGAGTCGATGTTTCCAAAATGTTTTCTTTTATGGCCAAAAGTCGGATCGAATTTACGAAAGGGAAGAAAGCTGTTTCTTTCAAATTTATCATCCCGGAATGTATTCCGTGAGTTTCTACTAAAAATTGTCCTAAAACCCCGACGCCTTTTTTCAGATGCATTGTATTATCAAGCATTCTCGCTAACAAATTCTCTTTTTGACTTGAATGAAAGATGATTTCTTTTAGCTGGTTGATATACGTATGTTCCCCATACAAGGACCGTCCGTCAATGAAGATTAGTAGATTGCGGATCGATTCCCATGATGATTCCAGGATCCAGTCCGTTAATTGCTGCTTCCATTCCTTTAAAGATTTACACCATAAAGGATTGCTTGCCATCACACCTCCGTCGCAATATGCGTAACCGGCTTGAAAAAGTCCTTCTGATATCTCTTTTCCCAACGTTAAGAAGTATTCTTTCGCATTTTGGGTGTTTTCATCGTAAATGATCCCATGATCCTGATCACTCCAAATACCTTGTTCGAAGCGGCCTGCACTACCCATGACAAAAAATGAAAATGGAGACGGGGTGGGCCCGAGCTCTTTATTTATACGGCTAATTGTTATCTTTACGACCTGAAGCATGATGTAATCATGGAGATTATTTAGTTCAAAATGGTCGTGCGATACATTTCTTTTTTGTTGATTCAGGATGTCTCTTATCTCAGAGTAGTTAACGTTACTCATAATTGTTCCGCACCCTTCAATATATAAAATCATAAAGGCGGTCATCCCGCGCTTTAACTGCTTAAGCAGGGAACCGCCTTAGGAAATTTTAATACATTCTTTTCGTCCGGACAGAAAGCGAGTTATGCATTAAGCTTTTGTTTCGGACGAAGTAATTCAGGATACCCATAGCTTCCGTGTTCACTCATATCTAAACCGATAATTTCTTCTTCTTCAGTTACTCGAAGCCCATTCATTGCAGCTTTCATTACGAATAAAATAGCAAATGAAACGATAAATGCATAGGCTCCTGATGTAAAAACTCCCAGTGCTTGAACTCCGAGCTGTTCTAATCCGCCGCCATAAAAGAGACCCGGTTTTCCGACGGTTGCTAATTCTTTTGTTGCAAATAATCCTGTCGATAACGTTCCCCAAACACCTGCCGTTCCATGAACAGACAGAGCAAAAATCGGGTCATCAATTTGTCTTCTTTCAAAGAAGCGAATACTGTAGAATACGAGAATACCAGCTACAAAACCAATAACCACAGCTGCCCACGTTTCGACAAAAGCACAAGAAGCGGTGATCGCAACTAAACCAGCTAATGCGCCGTTTAGCATCATTGGCACATCTGCTTTTCCAACCACAACCCATGAGATGATCATCGCAGCTACGGTTCCGGCAGCGGCTGCAAGGTTTGTATTAACTGCAACAAAACCGAAGAATGCCTTGTCAATCGATAACGTACTTCCGGCATTAAACCCAAACCAGCCTACCCATAAAAGCAGAACACTTAATGCTGTAAACACTTGATTGTGGCCTTCAAGATTATTGGCGGAGCCGTCTTTATTGAATTTTCCAATCCGAGGTTTTAATAAAATCGTTGCTGCAAGTGCTGCCATGGCTCCTGTTAAGTGTACAACTGTTGAACCTGCAAAATCCTGCTTACCATGCTCTGCCAGCCATCCGCCGCCCCAAATCCAGTGGGCAATTGGAGGATAAACAAAAATTGAAAATAATACTGCAAAAACGAGATAAGCTGATAATTTAGCCCTTTCAGCAAAACCGCCAAAAGCAATTGTTAATGAGATTCCTGCAAAGGCAAGCTGGAATAAAAAGAATACGGCTCCGGAAAGAGATAAACTTTCTACATCATATCCAGAATAAAAGAAATCAGAAAATCCGATAAGTGCGTTTCCTTTTCCAAAGATTAATCCATACCCGACAGCCCAAAAGACGAGCGATCCAATACTAAATGTAAGTATGGTTTTCCCTGCAATATGACCAGCATTTTTCATTCGGGTCGACCCTGTTTCAAGCAGGATGAATCCTCCAATCATTAAAATGACGAGAACAGCACCTACCATTACCCAAAGACTGTTCATTAAAAATGTAGTATCCATAATTTCGCTCCCTCCAAAATTTATTGTAAAGTTTTATTACATTGAATTTATATGTATTGTTACATGCAACCGAATTCTGCGCTATTAGTTTGTTAGATAATCTGACGTAATTTTTTGATTTTATTTATTTTTACAAAAAGGGACAGCTTTAGGGAAATACTATTATTATTGCTAACTGGCAAGCTATTTTCATAAAATCAGCTGAATCTTTAAGCATAAGTCTCCGGTCTTAATTACATATACATTCCAAGTCTATTTTGAAATATTTGTACTTGATGTAGAGTTATATTAAGAAAAACGATAAAAATAGAACGAAAGAAGGTAACAGAATGAAACGAATCTTTATTATTTTTTTAATCATTATTGGGATTTACTTTCTCTTTCTTAACCCTGCTTTTTTTCAGTGGTCGCCTTTTGTGAACCATGCAAACCAAGTTGAGATAACGGAAGAAATTGAGAAGATAAAAATTGAGGCACATGGAGTCAGCACGAAAGTTATTCCGGAAAACCGACAAGATTTAAAAGCCGATTTAAAAGGAAAAGCAAAATTAAGTGTTAAGAGCAGCGGCGATGAAGTAGAGGTGACGGTGAAAAAGAAAGGGTTTGGCTGGTTTTTATTTCGTGACAAAGCAAAACTGAATATTTATATCCCTGAAGATTATGATCGAAATATGGACATCGATTTAGGTTCCGGGAACTTAGAATTCTCCGGCCGTTCAAAAAGCGAACCAATGAAATTAAGCAAATTATCACTGGACTTAGGTTCCGGAAACGTGAAACTTAAGAATTTAGAGGTGAAAGAATTTGAACATGATGGATCGTCAGGCGATGCAGAGATTCATTCACTGGCGGTACAATCAGGCTCCATTGAAGTCAATTCGGGAAGTTTGTTTTTAAAAGACTATACCGGAGGGCTTGAAGCTGACGTATCCTCCGGGAATCTGGAAGCCCAAATGGATAAATTAACAGATTTTATTGATATAGAAGTAAGCTCCGGTGAGGTTGATCTGGATCTTCCGGACAATGCTAGTTTTATCTTAAACGGAAAGGTAAGCAGTGGTAATATATCATGCAATTTCCCGCTTAAGGACCAAAAAACTGATAAAAATAAAATAAAAGGTATTCACGGATCCGGAGAACATAAAATAGATTTAGAAGTCTCAAGTGGAGATATCAAAATTTATTAATTGTTCGAAATTTTTAAAAAGAGAAACGATCTACTGGATTGTTTCTCTTTTTATATTGAAGCCGTCAAGTATTACGATTTATTTTTAAATAGTAATTTTGCAACCACTCAAACGGGAACATCAACACATGAATCTTTGTTTTTTTCCAATTAATGATACAATAAAATTATAGATTTATTTTATGAAAAAGGAGGTAACGGCAATGTCGCACAATCGTACGTTTATCGGTTATGTCGGCACTTATACAAAAGGGGAAAGCAAAGGAATTTATTCTTTTACATTGGATACGGAAAATGCAAAAATAAGCGACGTAAAAGTCGCGGCAAATTTGGACAATCCTACATATTTAACAATAAGCAAAGATAATCAATATCTTTACTCAGTCGCCAAGGAAGGGGACTCAGGCGGTGCAGCAGCTTTTTCCATAAATAGCAAGACAGGGGATCTTACGAAACTAAACAGCCAAGTATCAAAAGGAGCGCCGCCTTGCCATATAAGTGTTGACAGCGAAAAAAGTTTAGTAGTTACAGCCAATTACCACAAAGGAACTGTTGAATCATTTCAAATTAATAAAGAAAATGGCTCATTGACCCCTGTTTTATCAACGATTCAACATGAAGGATCAGGTCCAAATAAAGAAAGACAAGAAAAAGCGCATACACATTACGCAGGATTTACTCCTGATGAAAAGTATGTCGTTGCCGTAGATTTAGGAATTGATAAGGTTTTTACTTATGAAATAAACAATGGTGAATTGCTCGAAAAGAATTCTTTGTCTGTAAAGCCGGGAAGCGGACCAAGACACATTGCTTTTCATCCTAACGGCAAGTATGCTTATGTGATGACAGAGTTGAGTTCAGAAGTCATTGCTTTGGCTTATCATGCGGAAGACGGCAGCTTTACTGAGCTTCAATATATATCGGCAATTCCGGAAGACTTCAGCGAAAATAATCAAGGCAGTGCGATTCATATTTCTTCAGATGGCCGCTTTGTGTACGCGGGAAATCGGGGACATGACAGTATTGCTGTTTTTAATGTGAATCAAGATACGGGTGAGCTTAAGTTTGTTGAACATACTTCGACTGAAGGATCTTGGCCGCGTGATTTTGTACTGGATCCTACTGAAAAATTTGTTATTGCTTCTAACCAGGAGTCTGGAAATCTTGTGTTATTTTTGCGAGACGAGTCAACAGGAAAGCTTAAACTCTTGCAGTCTGATGTAAAAGTGCCGGATCCTGTATGCGTTAAGTTCTTACATGCATAATGAATTATTTTAAAAAACCTAAACCTTCATTAGCAGAAGGTTTAGGTTTTTTCTTACAGCTTAAATGAGCTCTTTAAGGAAACAATCCGGTTAAACACAGTTTTATCCTTTGTTGAGTGTTTCGGATCTACACTGAAATAGCCGTGTCTGAAGAATTGGAATTTGTCATATGGCTTTACATCTTTCATATTTGGCTCGATAAAGCCTTGAACAATTTCTAGTGAGTTTGGATTCACATAATCAAGGAATGTTTTTTCCTCATTTTTTTCTTCGTTTTCATCTTCATCCGTTATGAGCGGCTCATACAGCCTGAATTCAGCTGGAATAGCGTGTTTTGCGTCAACCCAGTGAATCGTGCCTTTTACTTTCCGACCTGTAAAGCCTGAGCCGCTTTTTGTTTCCGGATCATATGTGCACCGAAGTTCAATGACTTCACCGTTTTCATCTTTAATAACTTCTTCACATTTTATGAAATAAGCATGTTTTAAGCGAACTTCATTGCCGGGGAAAAGCCGGAAATATTTTTTCGGCGGATTTTCCATGAAGTCGTCCCGTTCAATATAGATCTCTCTCGAGAAAGGAATTTGGCGCATGCCCATTTCCGGATTTTCCGGATTGATTTCCGCATCGAGCATTTCCACTTGATCTTCAGGATAATTTGTAATCACGACTTTTAACGGTCTCAGTACCGCCATCGTACGCGGAGCTTTTAACTTTAAATCTTCTCTTACAAAGTGTTCCAGCATGGCGGCATCCACGGCCCCGGAACTTTTTGAAACACCCGTTGCTTTTACAAACTCGCGGATCGCCTCAGGTGTATAGCCCCTTCTTCTTAGTCCCGAAATGGTTGGCATGCGCGGGTCGTCCCAGCCGTCGACAAAACCTTCATCTACAAGCTGCTTCAATTTGCGTTTACTCATGACTGTGTTAGTGATGTTTAAGCGGCCGAACTCAATTTGCTGCGGCTGGTTTTCCATTTCGCACTCACTGATCACCCAGTCATATAGTGGGCGGTGGTCCTCAAATTCTGTGGTACATAGGGAGTGGGTTACTCCTTCAATCGCATCTTCAATCGGGTGGGCAAAGTCGTACATCGGATAAATGCACCATTTGTCCCCGGTGTTGTGGTGTGTAGCATGGGAAATTCGGTATAAAACAGGATCGCGCATGTTAATGTTAGGTGATGCCATGTCAATTTTTGCGCGCAGTACTTTGCTGCCGCTCTCGAATTCGCCGTTTCGCATCCGCTCGAACAATTCAAGGTTTTCTTCTACAGAGCGGTTGCGGTATGGGCTTTCTTTTCCGGGTTCAGTCAGCGTTCCACGGTATTCGCGGATTTGTTCAGGTGTTAAGTCATCGACATACGCTTTTCCTTTTTTAATCAACAGGACTGCCCGGTTGTACATTTCTTCAAAGTAGTCAGACGCAAAACACAGCTCATCCCATTCATAGCCGAGCCATTTTACATCTTCTTTGATGGCATCAACATACTCCTGATCTTCTTTCAACGGGTTTGTATCATCAAAACGCAAATTTGTTTTTCCATTGAATTCATCCGCAAGCCCGAAGTTGATAACGATTGATTTGGCGTGTCCAATATGTAGGTAGCCATTTGGCTCCGGAGGAAAACGGGTAATAATTTCTTTGTGTTTACCTGTTTCGAGATCCTCTTTTATAATGCTTCTGATAAAGTTAGAATTATGATCCAATCTATCTCAGCCTTTCTTTTTTTCGTATGAAGCGTTTATTTCTTATTTTAAAGAAATCGAAAGTAATTTTCCACCGTACTGTATATGAATCGTATAAGATTACCCAAAAAATAAAAGGGAAGGGCACGGTGGGGCTATATTGCTAACCCAAGTAAAATATCGTTTAACGTTCTAAAACGATTATGGTTTGAGGCTTCAAATTCCTTTTCTTTTTTCGTTTTGATGTGATATATTTAGATATACGAAATAATATATATAAAATATCTGAAGAAAGATGGATCTTCGCACGGGAAGATTCATCTTTATTTTTTCAGTTTTAGAAAAGGAGGGAGCTTATTGAAACAAAAAGGGAAATCTCTTTTATGGACAAAGTCTTTTATTATGCTTATGGCCGGAAACTTGTTTCTGTTTATGTCTTTTCAAATGCTCATTCCGACAATGCCGCCCTACATAAAATCGATCGGAGCTTCAGGGTTGGAAATTGGACTTGTGACGACGTTGTTTTCGATCGGAGCAGTCGCGATCCGTCCGCTCATCGGCTATATGCTCGAGTATAAAAGTCGGAAACCACTCGTTTTAATTGGTGCTGCTGCACTTTTAATCATAACCGCCGTTTATCCGCTCTCGAGGCTCGTATTCGTGCTTTTGCTTATTCGGTTGATCCACGGGCTTGCATGGGGCTGGTCAACAACTGTTAACGGAACAGCCGCCGTAGATATCGTTCCAAATTCCCGGCTAGGAGAAGGAATGGGATATTATGGCCTTTCCGTCACAATTGGAATGATAATAGCTCCAAGTTTAGGAATTTATTTGTTCCATGTTACTTCATTTACGAATCTAATTTTTATTTCAGATATACTCGGTTTATTCGCGGTTGTACTTTTAGCTGCAGTCCATTATCGAACTCCTGATGTCGTAAAGAATACAAGGAAAGAGGATTTGACATTTTCATATTTTGGATCGTTAATTGAAAAATCAAGCTGGTATCCTGCACTGCTTTCGATGATGGCTTGCTTCGGCTATGGAACGATTGTTACGTTCATTGTCATTTTTGGAGAAGAGCGGGGAATAGATCAAATTTTCCTCTTTTATTTATTTAATGCAATTATGTCTTCTTTTTCTCGGCCAATTGCTGGAAAATGGTTTGATCGAAAAGGTCCGAAAGGCCTTGTTCTCGTCTGTTCATCTGTGACATTTGTGGCCATGTGGGTTCTTTCTTTTGCACATTCTAACTTGCACATTGCGATTGCCGGTATATTGTTTGGTATTGGATTTGGTTCATTGCTTCCGACACTTCAGTCATGGACATTGGCTCAAACTCCAGCGAAACGCAGAGGTGTCGCAAACGGAATGTATTTTTCGGCAATCGACCTCGGCATCGGGCTGAGCGGTCTTTTCTTTGGTGTTATTGCTCAAAATGTTGAAACAGGAACTTTATTTCAAATTTCCAGTGTGTTTTTCCTTGTTGTTATTGTTATGACATTTGCACAGGGACGGAGAAAATCACTAACAGAGGAGCGTGCCGTTTCTTAATACTAAAAGCGGAAACACTCTTGTAATCAAAAAACTGGCTTTAAACCTTCTGGAAGCAGGTGTTTTTTGTTGAATCAAACTGTCGCGGTTAGAATGGCAGTAACGGCGGATAGAGTAGCATTTTTGGCAGATAGAATGTCAAATTCAGCGGTTAGCCCTTGTATCGGCGGATAGAACAGCAATTTCCGCCGATAAGACAAAAAATCCGGCTAATATCGCGACGCAAAACTAGTAAGAATTTTTCACTACTCCAGGATGACGGTGCATGGCGGCTAAAAGAACAACTCCGCTTATTAAAAGGAGCAAACTTGTCGTAAAAAATACCGCAGAAAATCCGAAGTATCCTGAAATAAATCCGCCCATCGACGGCCCGATGATATTCCCGAGGAACCGTAGGCTCGTATTATAGCCAAGTACTTCACCTTGAATGGCAACTGGGGCCTCTTGGCGAATGTAGGCGATTCAGACCGGAATAATTCCTCCGATTGCAACCCCAAGAGCAAACCGAATCATGACAAGCTGCCATAGATTTGTGACAAACGCCCCCGGAAAATATATAATCGCACCCATAAATAGGAGAATGACGAGAATTTTTATATAGCCGCAACGGTCAGCAATTGAACCCCATTTTCTTGCCATCATTAAGTTTCCAAGACCTGCTGCCGAGAAAGCAATTCCGGAAAAGAAAGCGACGTTCGTGTTGCCATGCAGCTCTTTAACGTATAACGATAAAATCGGCTGAATGCTGAAATGGGCAATCTGGACAAGCGCCGAGATTAGCAAAACTGTTAATAAGACCGGATTCCGGACGATCTGGAGGATTACTTCCTTACTAGAATAATCCGTTTTTGTTCCTTCTTTGATGTCGATCTTGTACTCCTTGGAAGCAAGAACGAGCAAAGCAGAGATAAAAATAGAAATAGACATCAATTTGAAGGTTGTAGCGTAACCAAATGAATCAGCCAATACTCCGCCTGGCACAGGTCCTAACAGCGAGCCGGTAATGCTTCCGGTTTGCAGCGTTCCAAGGACTTTGCCGGCAATCTCTTTCGGTGTTTGTGTTGAAATGAAAGCCTGCGACATCGAAACAAATCCTGTAAAAATTCCCATAAATAGACGAAGGATAAACAATTCCAAAACAGAGTCTGCAAATCCCATGAGGAAAATAGACAAAGCCATCCCCAATCCGGAGAAAAAAAGGATCTTCTTACGTCCAATCCGGTCACCAATTCTTCCCCAAACTGGAGAAAAAATGAAAGCAGTAACAAACGTGATTCCAAACGTTAATCCTGACCAATGCTGCACATACTTTTCAGAAAAGTCTCCGAACGTTTCAATATATAAGGAAATAAACGGCAGCACCATCGTCATGCTGCCGCCAACAAAAAAGTTAGCAAACCACATGATTATCAAATTGCGTCTTGCAACACTATGTAGATCCATTTGAAACAACACTTCTTTCTTGTTCAAACAAATTATTTCGATTCCCTAAATATAAGGATAACAAAATTTTTCGAAATTTTGAAGGGAAAGTATTTTTAGCCTCTGGATTGTAATAAAATTTAGAAAATATGTACAAACACCGTTGAAAATTTTACCAAATTTACATTTATATAAATAGATAAAAACTTATCCACGTCAATTGAATTATTAATAATGGACTTAGTTGTTCATTTTTTACACATTAATTATTATTCATTTTTAAGACTTTTCTTATTGTTTTTAAGAGAAGTTCACGCCTTAATATTATCGTTCTATAAAGTTTATTCTTTCGTCATATTGCATGAATACACTTTCAAAGGTATAATTATTTCATGTCAAAAAATACAGAAAATATGAAAATTTGTTATTCTTATATTGTTTGAAAATATTTAAATTAAAAGGTGGTTATAAGATGAAAAAGTTTTCGATTCTTACGTTCTTTTTAATTTTTTCACTAATTTTATCAGCTTGTGGTACAAGCCAGACTGACGGGGAAAAAGAGTCTAACGGCAGTTCAGGAAATGAAAAGAAAAAATTGAAAGTTGCCACTGATGCAAACTATGCACCTTTTGAGTATATGGACAAAGGCGAAATTGTCGGCTTTGATGTAGATTTTGTTAAAGCAGTGGCAGAAGAAGCAGGATATGAAGTTGAGATTGTGAACGTAGGATGGGATCCTTTATTTGTTGAAATTAAAGACAAAATCTCTGACTTAGGGATGTCTGCTATTACCATTAATGAAGAGCGCAAACAAACGTATGATTTTTCTGTTCCTTACTTCTTATCGACCAACGAGATTTTAGTTCCAGAAGGCAGTGATATTAAGAGTGCAGCCGACTTGAAAGACAAAGTGATAGCGGTTCAAAACGGCACGACAGGACAGGCAGCAGTTGAAAAGCTTTTCGGCAAAAACAACAAGAAAATTAAAAAATTTGAAAATAACAATTTGGCAATCATGGAGCTGAATAGCGGCGGCGCTGACGCAGTGGTGGCTGATAATACAGTTGTAGAAGAGTATGTGAAAAATAACCCTGATAAAAAGCTGACCGTAATTAAAGATGAAAACGCCTTTGAAAAAGAATATTACGGATTAATGTTCCCGAAAGGCAGCGAACTCAAAGCTGATTTTGATTCTGCAATTAATAAAATCTTTGAAAATGGCACTTATGCAAAAATTTATAAAAAATGGTTTGGTACAGAACCTGATATAGAAACATTGAAAAAACAACAGCAATAATTTCCAACTGAAAAATTGCGTAACCAATGATTGAAAAGTGTTACGCAATTTTCGGTTTCATAGGGGGATCATCAATGGATTTTCGACTGGATATTTTAGCTGAATATGCTCCTTTTTTTTGGAAGGGGACATTGCTGACGATTGGCTTGTCGATAGCAGGTATTTTGATTGGAACGGTTTTAGGATTACTTATTGGGCTGGGAAAAATGATCAGAAATAAGTTGATTTCTTTCCCGTTTGATTGTTATATAACGTTTTTTCGGGGCACGCCGCTTTTTGTTCAAATATTAATCATTCATTTTGGTGTTGTACCGATTTTCAATGGAGAAACAAACGGAATTATTGCTACTATTATCGCCCTGTCTTTAAATTCTGCAGCCTATATTGCGGAAATATTCCGTGCAGGTATCCAATCAATTGACAGAGGGCAAATGGAAGCGGCCCGTTCATTAGGAATGAGCCATGTTCAAGCAATGAGATTTGCTATTTTGCCTCAGGCATTTAAACGAATGATCCCACCGCTCGGAAACGAGTTTGTTGTCCTGATTAAAGAATCTTCCCTCGCTGCCATTGTTGCAGCTCCGGAACTTATGTACTGGGCTCGTGCCATGCAAGGACAGTATTATCGTGTGTGGGAACCTCTGCTGACTGCTGCCCTAATATATCTGGTGTTGACACTAACGTTAAGCTACTTGTTAAGTTTTCTTGAAAGAAGGTTGGCAACAGAATAGTTTGTAAAATATGAGGAATATGGAGAATCGCGGTTAATTTGGAATAATCGCGATTATATCAAAAATATCGCGGTTAAATCGAAAAAATCGCGATTATATTCAAAAAATCGCGGTTAAAATGAAATAATCGCGGAAAAAACAAAAAAATCGCGTTAAAACGGAAAACAATCAAAGTTAAACGAAAGAACTCGCGGATGATCGCATCCAGCACAAATCGAAGCTGCACAAATCACATGGGGATTGTGCAGCTTTTTACATTTAGATCCACTAAATTACATATTTTTGCTGAAATTTTACACTAAGACAAAAATCTGTATTATAAATGAAAGCAACTTGAAACTTTCTATAAAAGTATGTCTGATAGAATATTAAGGATAGAAACAGGAAAGTATTAATATTTTATAGAATACGGTATGTAAGAAATACTGATTAAATATATAGGTCGGGGGATAAAAATGACGTTAGAAAATCAACTGATCAAAAAAGCATTTTATGAAACATTTATGGAATCGGGCGAAAAAAATCCTGTCCGAGTGCTCGGAGAAGCCTTTCTTGCCGGGCAAAAAGATGAAACAGCGGACCTTTCCGCAATCCGTTTTGCCCAAGGAGAAGTATATTTTCACAACAAAGATTATGAAGCAGCTATTTTTAAATGGGAAAACACCCATAATGATTTAGAACCGTGGGCGAAGAAAAATATTGCGGATTGTTATTATGAACTCGGGCAATTATCAATAGCCGAAGAGATCTATAAATCCATTGATACGGAAAGCAGTGTTTTACAATCAGAAGCAATGCTGCAATTATTTTCACTTTACATAGACCAAGGAAGACTTGAAAAAGCAGATCAAGTAATTAAAAAAGTGGTATCCTTTAATCCGGATTATCCCAATGTTACCGACATTGCCCGAGCCTTTTTCGAAAAACACCAGGATTGGAAGAGCGCAATTGAATTGGCGGTAAATGAAGCGATCCGCACAGAGTCTCAACATTGGTTTGATACTTTAATAACGTATACAGAACAAGGATTAACAAAAAGCTTTGCACCGCATTATTTTTCAAAAAGCTTAGTTGTGTTATATGGAGTGGATCAGGCAAGATTTGAACAGATGGTCTTGGCATTATGGGATTCTTACAGAAATGAGAGTTCTTATTTTTCATGGCTGCGGGAATTTAATCACCTTTTCTTAAATCTGGATGCAAACCGGGAACAATCTTGGAAAGAGCTGTCAGCACTTTATCAGGAAACTTATTTTGAATTGATCGATGGAAAGTATTTAATGAAAGAATTGGCGGAGATTATTCCGAACATTTTAACGAACTGGATCAAAATAGCCGATCGTTCTCATGCTTTATTTGCTTCTGCAGCGGTATTGGCATGGAACGAGAAATTTCCGACCAGTATCAGTCCGGAGGTTGTTAATGATGCCGAAAATCTTATTTTCCATTCGCGCAATGAAACAGACGGTTTGGAATACAGCCTTACTTTATTCGATTCCATCGTAAAATGGGCGGAAGCGCAGCATGTTGAACCAGGTCACCGATTCAGATGGATCATCAGAGAACTGGTTGATTTCCAAACACATCGTTTATTTATAGCCGGAACTTCAGGAAATGGAAAGTCTGCTTTTATCAATTCAGTCCTCGGAGAAAATATCTTAACTGCTCCGACATCATCCGTCATTGTATTTAAGGGACATGATGAGACAGAGATTAGAAAAATATCCGATGCAGAATTAACGGCCGTTTCAAGCTTCCATGAGTTCCAAGAGATGGTTGAGAGACGGTCGAATAAAAGTTTCGACAATGCGATTATTGAGTTCTCTCTTCCGTCGCCAATTTTGCAGGAAAACAGCATTGCTCTTATTGATACGCCGGGATTTAATGAACGTAATCGGATTGAAGGTGAAGCGTTGAAATATCTGCATTTTGCCGACAGTTTATTATTTGTTCTTGATGCGAACGATCCTTTTACTGAAAGAGAACAAGAGATCCTGATGCAGATACGGGAATTCGCACCTAATCTTCCAATTCATTTTCTGCTCAATAAAATCGATGAAATTTATGATGAACATGAAGCCGCCAGGATTGTTGAAGAGACTAGTTCGAGAGTTCGGGCATTTCTTCCGCAGGCTAACGTGTTTGCCTATTCATCCCATTTAAGAAGCAGAAAACAACAAAATGATCTGGCAGAGTTTTTGAAAAACTTGAACCGACAAATTACTGAAGACGATCGAATTGAAAAAATATTAATCTTTATTCGTAAATTAATAAAGCATTTATTGGATAAACGGGCAGAAATAGAAAACAGCCTGGCAGAATCAATTAAATGGAATGAAGAAATGGCTGCAAAGCTAAATGGTGCAATCAATCAATTAACTGATTTGGAAAAAGAAAAAGCGCGAATTATCACGAGAACGTTCCGTAAAGTATTGAAGGAAATCAGATCAGATCTTACGAAGAATATTCCTAAAATTTTACGAGAAAGTTCTGATATGATTCAAGAAGACAGTGATTTCCGCAAAATTCACCTTGAACTGAATGATGAGATGAACCGGAGAGTGCATGCTTATGTAAATGATCATGTCTTACCTAAAGTGTATAGTTCTCTCCAGGAATGGATTGTAACAGCAAATGATGAACTTAATCACTGCCAATCTTTCTTGGAGGAAATAAGCGATGGATTTAACACGATGTACGGGGAAGAGAGGCTTAAGCTGAATTGCGACTTTAAAGTGATTGATGATTGGCGCCGGGATGCAGACCGGATGACAAGCGGCGTGCAAATAGATAAGGTAAATATTTTTCTCCGCCGTACACCTTATCAAATGTTATTAAAAAGTGCCGGCAGGTTGTTTGGAGCTTTCCCGCAAAATAATGCGATGCTGTATAACAAATACAAGCAGTTTGTTGAAAATGAGGATTATTTGGATGTTGCCGAAACAATTATTAAAAAGTTGCTTCTTCAATTCGAATTGTTTGAGAAATCGCTGGAACGGGATATTTCGCTTTTCTTCCGAAACCCGTTTGCCGTATTGAATCAAACGGTAGAAGAAACTCAGAAGGAAATCAGAGAAAAAGAAAAAGAGCTGGAGAATATGAGAGCGAATCCTGAAACGTACCGTGATCCGTTAACAATGTTTGAAGTAAAACTTCGGCAATATGAGTGGATCACAATTTCCGCAAAAGGAGTTCTTCAAATATAACCAAATATAGCAAAAAAGGGTCTGACTCCCTCCGACAATGACAATATATAGATGTTTTATTAGTGATTAGTCTATATGTTGTATTGGAGGGTCAGACCCTTTGTTTTTGAAAATGTTTTAAAAACTATGAAACATTATATTTAAATTGCTAACACTGTTTATTTTCATTAAACTGTAATGCATGAAGGTTTGCATAGATGGAGCGATTAAGATGGTAAATGATATAAGTTATCAATATAAAGTTATGGAGCTGTGCCTCTTGGCCGGAAAAATTATGCTCCAGAGCGGCGCGGAAACGTATCGGGTTGAAGATACAATGATGAGAATTGCCGCCTCTTTTGGCATTCAAGAATCCCACAGTTATGTAACGCCGACAGGAATTATTTTTTCAATTGAAGGAGAACCTCCAAAAACAAAGCTCATTCGAGTTACAGAGAGAACGACTGATTTGGAAAAAGTAGCAGAGGTTAACAGCATATCAAGAAAAATTAGCAGCGGGGATTTACCACTTGACGACGCATATGAATCTTTGAAGAAGATTGAATCGGCGAATCTACATTATCCTTTTTGGCTTCAAGTAGTCGCTGCCGCGGTTGCGAGCGGTTGTTTTTTAATCATGTTTAAAGGAGAATGGCTGGATTTTATCCCGGCAATGATAGCCGGCGGCGTCGGCTTAATTAGCGTCATCTTTTTTCATCGGCTTGTGCCGATAAAATTTCTCGCTGAATTTCTCGCAGCATTTATCATCGGATTGTTGTCTTTTCTTTTTGTAAAAATGGGGGTTGGCGATCAGCTCGATAAAATTATTATCGGTTCAGTCATGCCTCTCGTGCCGGGTCTTTTGATTACGAACGCTGTCAGGGATTTAATGGCAGGACACTTAGTTTCCGGTTTGTCAAAAGGGGCAGAAGCGTTTTTAACCGCTTTTGCAATTGGGTCGGGAATTGCGGTGGTTTTATCATTTATGTAGAGATGAAGGAGGCGCCATAATGGTCATTATTGCACAGCTTGTTACAAGTTTTATAGCTTCTGTGGGCTTTGGGATTATCTTTAATGCCCCTAAACAATCTCTTATAAAATGCGGTCTGGTTGGCATGGCAGGATGGGTTATTTATTTTTTAATGGAAACAAATGGTTTTGATCCGGTAGCAGCAACTTTGGCCGCTTCGTTTTTCATTGCGGTGATCAGCCAGGTTTTCGCAAAAATGTACAAGACACCGATCATTATTTTCAGTGTAGCCGGAATCATTCCGTTGGTGCCTGGCGGAATGGCATACGATGCAATGAGAAATTTCGTAGAAAATGATTATAATACTGCCATCACTCTTGTTGCAAAAGCTACGATGATTTCCGGTTCAATCGCTTTGGGGCTTGTGTTTTCTGAAGTCATAAACCAGATTATCAGAAAATCGAAGCTGAAAAGTAATTAAGAGAGCAATTTAGAATAGAAAAAAAGTGGCGCAGGGATCATTTCGATTATTGCCTTTTTTAACATCCATAAAGCATTTTCCGCTTTATAACTCCTGCTTAAGTTCTCTGAATTCCTTTGGTGTCATGCCGTTATACTTTTTAAAAAGGGAAGTGTAATAGCTTTGGTTGCAAAACTTAAATAATAGAGCGATATCCGAAATGGACGTATCGCTATGAATCAAAAAATATTTCGATTCTTCTATTCGTTTTTTGTTAATGAAGCTAGTAATGGAAATGCCGACTTCTTTCTTAAATTGGCTTGAAAGATAGCTTGGGTGAACAAAAACTTGTTTAGCAATTATTTCAAGTGATAGTTCCTGCAATATATTCTCATAAATGTATGAGATGGCCATGCGTACGATACGGCTGTAATGATTGCCGGAGCCTTTGTCCTTGATTGTTTTGATAAAGTGATAGAGCATTTCATATTCGAGGTCATTTAATTTTTCTATACTGTTATGTTTTTCAAATTCCATTATATAAGCATCACTTAAATGGAATGCTGTTTCCGGATCAATGCCGCCTTTAATAATGGCTCTTGTGAAAAGGGTACACATAGCGATTAAGGAATTTTTTCTCGAGCGTACGGGGTCTGCTGCTAATGTCGCCGCTTCAAGTTTATTAATTTCCAATAAGATTTCCTCAGCTCCTTTTTCATCTGCTCGTGAGATCGCGTCCAATAACTGCTGTTCCAAATTGTATGGCGGATGAAAAAAGTTTCTTTCTTGGTTTTGCACCCTTGATAACAAAAATTGTTTGATGATTGCAGGATTAATTGACGGTTTCATAAAATCGCCTCGACATATAAAAAATTTAATAAAAACTTAATAATTTTAATATAATAGTAAGCGCTTACGTTTTATAATGCAAGTAGTTTCAAAATTTTTAAAAGGGGGAATTTCGATGAAAAAATGGTTTTCCATTTTGCTGGTCTTTTCTCTTATTGCAGGAATTATTGCGGGCTGCAGCAATAAATCATCTTCTGAAGGCAAGAAAGATACAGAAGGAAAAACGGAAGAAACTTCAGAAAAAGTCGTATTAAAATTTGCTGCGCAAAACGATAATACCCCAGCGACTAAGCAAGTAATCGATGAGTTTAACAAAAGCCAGGATAAATATAAAGTTGAATGGGTTGAAATGACAAATGACTCTGCACAAATGCATGACCAGTTATTAACGTCCCTTTCGAGCGGGTCTGATGAGTATGACATCTTGTCCCTCGACGTTGTATGGGCTGGTGAATTTGCCGGTGCAGGATATCTTGAACCAATCGATGTTCGCATGAAAGAAGCAGGCCTTTCAAAAGACGATTTTAACAGCGGTTCCATGGCTTCCGGAAACTACAAAGGAAAACAGTATACGCTTCCTTTCTTCCCTGACCTTGGATTGCTTTACTACCGCAAAGATATTGTAAGCCCTGAAGATGCTAAAAAATTAGAGAGCGGCGACTATACGTATGCCGATTTAGGGGCAATGGCTGAAAAATATACAGGCCAAGCCGGCACAAAATTTGGCTTTGTTTATCAATCAAAGCAATATGAAGGATTAACAGTAAACGTCACAGAGTTTTCCAAGTCTTTTGAAGATATTAAAGGCGGATTAGAACAAATGTATGAGTTCACAAAAGCCCCATGGGCTCCAAAGGATATTCTTAATTTTACGGAAGGGGAAACTCATACAAACTTTGAACAAGGAAATGCGGTTTTTGCACGCAACTGGCCATATCAATTCGGCCGAATTAAAGGCCAAGAAGAAGGCGTGAAAATTAAAGTCGACCAAGTAGGAATTGCTCCGCTGCCAAACGGCGGCTCTGTCGGCGGATGGTTGTTGGGGATCAACAAGAACTCTAAAAATGTAGATGGAGCTTGGGAGTTCGTTAAGTTTGTTGCCGGTAAAGAAGGACAAAAAATTATGTCAACAAAAGGCGGATACCTTCCAGGATATAATGCACTTCTAGAAGACCAAGAAGTAATCGCTGCCAACGAGATGCTTTCTTATGAAGGCTTTAAGAAAGCACTTGCAAATACAATTGCCCGTCCTGTATCTCCTGAGTACTCAAAAGTTTCTGATACCATTCAAATTCAGGCCCATAAATATTTGAGCACTGGTGAAGGTCTTGACCAAGCTGTTCAAGAGATTCAGAAAGCATTAAGTGAATAATATGGGGTGTTGACTCTGGGCAAAGGCTCTAATTTTAGGTTAGGGCCTTTTTTTCCTGCAAATTCTTGTATATACATGGACCGGAGTTTCGTATTCATGAAAAGAGGTGTTCAACAATTGAAAAAGTTGGGCTTTAAGGAATACTTATTTATTATTCCTACAGTCGTTTTAATCGGGATCTTTTCTCTATGGCCGGTTCTTCAATCTTTTACGTACACATTTTTTGATTATCGGCTTAATGACCAACAAAAGGCCGGCTTATATATGAGTGAGCGGTTTAATGTTGAATTGTTTCATGAAACTCAAACTTATTTAACAATGTTTCTTGAGGAAGATAAAGAGCAAGTAACAGATCCTGCCCTTCAGCAAAAGATTGATCAATTGATTCGAAAAATTGAAAAGACAGCAGAAGCATATGAAGGAAAAAAGGGCGTTCAGAAAATTAGCAAAGAAGAAAAAGAAAACTTAGTCGCTTTATCGAAAGAAGCGAAACAAGTCGTGAAAGAAATGTCAGATAAGTATGATACGACAAATGAGGAGAATCTCCCTTTGATCGTGGAAGATATTGATAAGAGTATCATCTCTTCCAATTTTATTGGTTTAAAAGGTTACAAACAAGCGTTAACCGATGCTCGTCTCGGAAAGGCGCTTTGGAATACAACTGTTTTTACTTTTATTTCGGTGTTTTTGGAATTGGTTCTTGGATTGGCGCTTGCGTTAATCATGAATAAAGCGATAAAAGGCCAAGGGTGGATCCGGACAACTTCCTTAATCCCATGGGCTATTCCGACGGCTGTAGCAGCGCTGATGTGGAGCTATTTGTACGATGGGAGCAGCGGGATTATCGCAAATATTTTTGAAAAGATCGGACTTGTAGAAAACTCCCGTGAACTTTTAATGTCTGAAACAGGGGCAATGGTTTCGGCCATTTTGGCTGATGTATGGAAAACAACTCCTTACATGGCGCTATTATTGCTTGCCGGATTGCAGAATATTTCTCGGTCAACGTACGAAGCTGCTGAAATTGACGGGGCGAATGCGGTTCAAAAGTTCTTCCGTATTACGCTGCCGCTTTTAAAGCCTTCCATATTAGTCGCTCTATTATTCCGAACTCTCGATGCCTTCCGTGTGTTTGATTTGATTTATGTGTTAACAGGAGGAGGACCCGGCGGAGCAACGGAAACTCTGTCCATTTACGGTTACAAAACAATGTTCGCACAAACGAATTTCGGGTACGGTTCGGTCATTGTCATGATTATGTTTGTAAGTGTTGCGATTATTGCCGCTATTTATGTGAAAATACTTGGAGCAAATTTAATGGATAAGAATTAAGGAGGTTGCTCTATGGATACACGAGACAGGAAGCTTAAAGTGGCGATTGGACTCTTAATTGCGATGTTTCTGTTCGCAATGTTTTTTCCGTTTCTATGGGTTTTCATAACCTCCTTTAAAACCTCCGGCGAAATTTTCGGAGAAGGGGCGTTTCGGATTATTCCGGAACATCCGACACTCGGCAACTTTGCGAAAGTCATTACGGAAAAAGGGATTCTTGATGCGATTAAAACGAGTTTCATTGTTTCTTCAACAACAACAATTTATATTGTCATTGTTGCGACTTTCGCTGCCTATGCGATTTCCCGTTTTGATTTTAAAGGAAAAAATATTTTACTCGGTTTGATTCTTGCAGTTTCGATGTTTCCGCAAATGATCGTGATAGGCCCGGTATACAATCTGTTTTTAGACTTAGGATTGACGAACAGCTATGCGATCGTTTTGCCATATTCAACAATTACATTGCCTATGGCCGTTTGGATTTTGGTCACTCATTTTAACCAAATTCCCCTTTCGCTGGAGGAATCGGCGAAAATGGATGGAGCCACTTCATTCCAGACATTATTCAAAATCGTTTTTCCGCTGGCTGCCCCGGGCGTTTTTACAACGGCAATCATCGTATTCATATCAGCCTGGAATGAATTCCTGCTGACTATAACGATAAACTCAAACAAAAGTTATCATACCGTACCGGTTGCGATTTCCTTTTTAAGAACACAATTTGAAATTTTGTGGGGCGAAGTAGCTGCTGCAACAACGATTGTAACGATTCCTACATTGTTAATCGTCCTTTTCTTCCAGAAACAAATCGTTTCCGGCTTAACTTCCGGAGGTGTAAAAGAATAATAGTTTGGAGTGTAGCTTATGACCTGGACTTTGACTGACAATCAATTAACGGAACAATCTTTATTAACTTCAGAAAGCTTATTTTCATTAGGCAACGGCTATCTCGGCGTACGCGGCAATTTTGAGGAAGGCTATAGAGAAGGCATGAAATCGATTCGGGGAACATACTTAAATGCCTTTCATGATATTGTTGATATTTCATATGGCGAGAAACTTTATGCTTTTCCGGAAACTCAGCAAAAACTTCTCAATGTGATTGATTCTCAAACCATTCACATTTACTTTGGAGAAGATCAGGAACACTTTTCCCTTTTTGATGGGGAGGTCCTTTCCTACGAGCGAAAGCTTCATTTTGACCGTGGCTTTTCAGAGAGGATCATTCACTGGCGGTCACCTAAAGGCAAAGAGGTGAAGCTTGCGTTTCGCCGTGCAGTTTCTTTCGTAAAAAGAGAAGTGTTTGCGATCGACATTTATATAGATCCAGTTAATTTTTCCGGTTTAGTAAAAGTCGTTTCAACTGTAAATGGGGATGTTTCCAATTATAGTGAAGCAAATGACCCGCGGGTTGCTTCAGGACATTCCAAACGCCTTCATGTGAAGGAAACCGGTTTTGGCGATGCGTTTCAATATGTTTTAAATGAAGCGCAAGTTTCAAAACTGCAAACAGCTTGTGTCAGCACTTATCATGTGAAGGGAACATCATATAAGACTAATACAAGGAAAACAGAAAAGTCTGTTGAAACCGTAATAGTCTTTGAGTTAACAGATGCTGTTCAGCTGACAAAATGGAATGTATATACAGATACACTTCGCCATGAGGAAAACCTTGTCCAAAAAGCCATTCATATTCATCAAACATTGAATATGGACTTTGAAGGCTTATTGCAGCAACAAAAAGAATATTTGGACGATTTTTGGGACAGTGCGGATATAACGATCGATGGGGATGAAAAGCTTCAGGAAGGAATTCGCTTTAACTTATATCATTTGCTGCAGTCGGTCGGCAAAGATCGATTCAGCAATATTTCAGCGAAAGGCTTGTCCGGTGAAGGATATGAGGGACATTATTTTTGGGATACAGAAATCTATATTTTTCCGGTATTTCTTATGATTAAGCCGGAGCTTGCCCGCCAGCTCCTTATTTATCGTAATTCAACACTTGATGATGCTAGAAATCGAGCGAAAGAAATGGGGCATACGAAAGGAGCTTTGTTTCCTTGGCGGACAATTTCCGGAAGCGAATGCTCCTCTTTTTTTCCGGCAGGAACTGCCCAATACCACATAAGCGCCGATGTAGCTTACAGTTATATTCAATATTACCTTGCAACAAATGATGATAATTTCTTAAAACAGTTTGGTGCCGAGGTGTTGTTTGAAACGGCGCGTTTATGGATGGAAGTGGGCCATTATCAAAATGGGAAATTTAAGATTGATGCAGTGACCGGGCCTGATGAATATACTTGTATCGTAAATAACAATTACTATACAAATGTGATGGCAAAATATAATCTCAGGTGGGCAGCGGATGTCTATGAACGGCTGCATCAGATTGACTCGAAAAAGCTGCAGGAGCTGACAGACAGGCTTGAGGTTACGGAAGCTGAGGTTTGTCAGTGGAAAGATGCGGCTCGGAACATGTATTTACCGTATGATGAAAAATTAAAAATGAATCCGCAGGATGATACTTTCTTGCAGAAAGCGATCTGGGATTTTGAAAATACACCGAAAGAGCATTACCCGCTTCTTTTGCATTACCATCCTTTAACACTATATCGCTACCAAGTTTGCAAACAGGCGGATACGGTTCTTGCCCATTTTTTACTTGAAGATGAGCAAGATTTTGATACGATTAAGAATTCTTATGACTATTATGAAAAAATCACAACCCATGATTCTTCGCTGTCATCGTGTATTTTTAGCATTATGGCTTCAAGAATCGGCTATCGCAAGAAAGCATATGATTACTTCATTGAAACTGCCCGGTTAGACCTTGATAATACACATGGAAACACAAAAGACGGCCTTCATATGGCGAATATGGGCGGAACATGGATGTCAATTATCTTTGGTTTTGCCGGTGTCAGAATAAAGGAAACAGGATTATCGATGAGCCCTGATATCCCTGACAACTGGAACCACTATGCATTTAGCGTCCAGTATCAAGGGAGAAAGATTAAAGCTGAAATTAGCAAGACGGGAATCCGCCTGCAATTAGTTAAGGGTGACGATTTGAAGATAAAACTGTATGGGAAAGATGTTACACTCCTTTCTGGACAGCTTTTTGAAACGGATCTTTTGTTGCAAAAATAACATATTGGGGCTGATTCATAACACAGAAGGTCAGATCCATTTAATATATTGTTTTCGCAGAGGTAAAATAGTAAGAAGGTGCAGACAATGACGAAAACACTTCGAGCTGTTATTTTTGATTTGGACGGGGTTATTACGGACACCGCTGAATACCACTACTTAGCATGGAAAGCGCTTGCTGAAGATCTCGGAATTCCGTTCACGAGGGGATTTAACGAGGAATTAAAAGGGGTCTCCCGCATGGATTCGCTTGAAAAAATCCTCGCCCGCGGCGGAAAACAGCACGATTTTTCGAATGAAGAAAAAGAAAAGCTTGCAGATCAAAAAAACCGCCATTATTTAATGCTGATTAAAAACATAACTCCTTCCGACATATTGCCTGGAGTAAAAGAATTCATTTCGGAAATTAAAACAAGGGGAATAAAGATTGGATTGGCTTCGGCAAGCAAAAATGCTTATCAAGTTATGGAGTCTCTTCGGATGAAAGATCAATTTGATGCAATTGTCGATGCCAGAAAAATAAAAAACGGTAAACCCGATCCGGAAATCTTTTTGGCGGCAGCGAAGCTTTTGCAAGTGGAACCTGATGAATGCATCGGGATCGAAGATGCAGCTGCAGGAGTGGAATCGATTAAACGCGCAGGGATGTTTGCGGTGGCAATCGGGGCTAAAGAGAACTTTCCGGGCGCTGATCTCGTATACAGCAGTACCGCTGAACTTTCTTTTGAAAAAATACTTGAAATCTATAACAAAAATTTGACTCAATAGGCATTCGGAGACTTTTCCGGATGCTTTTTCAATGCTGCTACATCGGAACGTTTTGGAAGTGATTCATCGCACGAAGAAATGCAATAGGTTTTTGTTGAGCGCTCATCAGCGGAAAAATAAATGCAGGTGATCCAGCCCTCTTTTTGCGAAACTTAAAGGCAACCAGACGTCAGAACAAAGAACCAGGACGGCGCAAATTTTAATTGCCGGCCTGGTATTTTCATAGAAATGTAACAAAAAGCGCCAGTCAGCGCATTCTTTCGTACCTTATTAAAACGTATTATAAACATTTTCACATGTTTCGGCGGTTGGTTCATAAAAACAGTGAAGTTTGTAACGACCCGCATGCGGCTGATTATACCATGTAGGAGGACAGGCGCCCGGCGGCCTGAAATACCACAAACTGAATTTAGCCGGCCAATATCTTTCTCCTCTAATTGAGCGGCGGGCTAACTGTTTTTCACTTTCCCTTGCCCTCTGATAAAAATATCCTTTCGTAACAGCTTCAAAAGCATGCGGCTGATAAACCATTTGCGGGATCGTACGTATCCCTTTGAAATCGGAACAGTTTGCCCTAATACGATTTATGCCGACATTGCCGACAAGCAGCATTCCCAATCTGCCTTCTCCCTCAGCCTCTGCCCTTAACAATCTTGCCAAAAGATTAATGTCTGATTCCGTTGCCTTTACAACTGCCACAACATCACCTCCAATGTCTCATCACATTATCATATGTGATCAGTCAGATAGATGATAGAAAAAAATTTAGTGAGTCTTTTTCGTCATGTTGAATGGCAGTATGTCAAATTTTCTATCATCCTTAAAATTGAATGTCAGATTTTCTTACATAAATATGTTAATATTCAGCTGTAATTTGTATAATTGTTATTAAAGATGGTGATTTTGAAAGAGGTGTGAAAAGGCGATGGCAATTGATCCTTCCTATAAAACAAAAAAAGTAATCACGATAGGAATCGTCAGTGAACTAACAGGATTATCAGAACGGCAAATTCGATACTATGAGGAGAGGAAGCTTATTTTTCCCGAACGTACGGAAGGCGGCAACAGAAAATATTCTTTTGCTGATGTAGAACAGCTTATTGAAATTGCCAATAAGCGGGAAGAGGGTATTCAAACATATGAAATCAGGCAGGAAATGCTAAAAGCAAAAGAAAAGAGAAAAGAAGAAGAAAGAAAGGTGCGTAATCAAATGCTGAGGGGGCAAATAAACGCAAGGTTCGGGATTCAAAATAGAAATAACTCCCAGTACTAAAATATGGTTGAAATCCGCTTTTTTCGGGCAATATATTAAATACTCGTTTTTAACCTTCTCGATCGGTTCATATAATTTATTACAGGAGCCGGACTAGGCAAAACAAAAATTGGAGGAAAGCGGATGCCTGTTATAAAAGAGATTGACGAGATGTTATCAAAGAAGTTTTGGGAGTTTATGGGGGAAATAATTCGGAATACAAACCAAACAAAGAAGGTGCTTTACCACTATACAAGTTTAGATCGTTTTATGGGAATGATTGAAAGCAATAACCTCTGGATGTCCAAAGGTAATTTTCTTAATGATTCGAGCGAACTGATCTATATTGAAAAGATTGCCAATGATACGATAAATAAGCTCGAGGACCGGATTATCGAAAAGTATGGAAACAGCGGGACAGACGCTATATTAAGAAACGAATTTATTAAACAATTAAAGGTTTCAATCGGCAAATTTATTCATGATATCACCATTGATGACTTTGAGGTTTATGTACTCTCTTTAACGCAGAATCAAGATTCATTGACTCTCTGGTACCATTATTCTAAAGGAGACGGGTATAATATTGGCTTTTCGACAGAAGCATTGATCAATAAAATGAATGAGGTAAAAAAAAGAATTGAACATGAATTCAACCTCTTTTATGGAAAAGTCATTTACGATAAAGACCAACAAGAAAAAATGTTAATGGAAGCATTAATCCGTTCTTTTGATTGTGTTTATCAATTTAAAGACCGCATCAGCTTTGAGGAAATGGCTGAAAATTTGTACCATCATTTCTTTTTGGTTATCACGTCTTTCTCGATCTTTTTTAAGCACGATTCGTTCCGAAACGAAGAAGAGTATCGGATTGCCTTGACAAGAAGAAGAGAAAGAAAACAAGAGACTGAAGTACTTTTCAGAGCAAGAAATGGCATTATCATACCTTATATTCAGATTCATTTTGTTGAAAAACTTCCCGTACGCCATGTCACAATCGGGCCGAAAAACAATATTGCGATTGCCAAAAATGGTGTTGAATATTATTTGAGAAATAAAGGCTACAACTTGGATGAAATTACAGTCAGCAAATCAGTAGCCACATTAAGATATTGAAAAAGAAATTTTTTGTGATTGAGGCCTCGAAAAACGAGAGGCCTTATCTTTTGGGCTGCTTATTCATTAAACTTTGCTCAGCCATTTTTACTAGTTCACGTACCATGCTGCCCCCGATATTTCCGCCAATTTTTCCAGCTTGGTTGGCAGTCAGGTTGCCATTATATCCTTTTTTCAGAGGAATTCCAGCTTCTTTTGCAATTTCAAATTTTGCTTCATCGGGATTTTTTGCTCCGCTGACCTTTGCATTTAGCTGATTGAGTCCTTCTCTCGCTTCCGGAACGAGAATTTTATTTTTTCTTGCCATTTTGAATACCTCCTTTCTTTTAAGTATTTCCTATAGTCACGTTAAAATTTTTTATAGTTTTTTCCTATTTTTAAAAAAGGCAATAACGAGAAACAAAAGGGGGATGATTACTTGAAAAGGAAGATGCAAAACAAGCGGAACAACCTGTAATCCTTCTTTAAAGTGTTCCGGAAAATTGCTGGCAATTATGATGGATAAGAATAAAATAACAAGCCCAATCGGATAAACAAGCTGCGAAGGTTCTTTGACGCGAAATAAGTTTGCAATGCCTGTTACCGCTGCATACATATATACGGATATTTTAAAGAAGCCGCAGATAGTCAAGGCAAACATAAAAAAAACATCAAGACGTTCTAAAAACTCTGCTACTTGGATTGTTTGTATTGTACTGAGCAAAGGAAATTGCGAACGTGAAGTGAGATTAACACCGAGAACGCAGATGTTAATAGTCATTACAAGAGCCAAGTTGATGCCGCTTAACCCTAAGGCCAATATACCGGTGATTTTCACCTTTTTTGGGTTATTCAAATAAGGGAAAATCATCGCAAATACGATCGATTCCCCAAACGGAATGTACCAGGTTTCAGTATATACAGATTTCATTATCGGCCAAATTCCTTCTTCAAGTACCGGTTTTAAGTTATTGATATCAATCAAACCAGAAGCAATAATAAGAATAAAACCGGAGATAGCAAGAAAATATATGATAACAAAAAGCAATTCCCCTGTTCTTGCTAATACCTCGATTCCTTTTCGAACAGTATAAACAATCACGATCATTAATAATGAGTTCACAATGAACAAAGGAGTTTCTGGATAGAAAAATGTTACAAGCATCTCTCCGAAATCTCTCAAAACCCTTGCAGCAAGATAGGCAAAATAGAGTATGTAAAGAAAGGCAAATACCCGACCGAAAAATTTCCCCATTATTTTTTGTGCATATTCTGTTGGTAGGATATCAGGATAAAATTGATAAAGACGATGATAGACTAAAAATAATAAAAAGCCGCCTGCCATTCCAATTAGAATGGCAAGCCAAGCATCTTGCTTCGCCTCAATCGCAAGAGGGATCAACAAAGCACTGCCTAATTCAAATAATAAAATCAGGACAAACAGCTGGCTTGCGTTGATTTTCGCTTTCTCCACTGATTTGTCACTTCCTTTTCACTAACGATTCATTTCTATATCAGAAAGGTGCGGTTTATTCCTTAAACCGGTGCGGCGTATAAAAGCATCTACCGTCACGTCCACTTCTAATTCATGGAAGTGGACATCATTCCAATCGTGTTTCATCTTTTTCCAAGCTTTTGGATCGGAACGGCGTATCGTTTCGCCAAAACCAAAAATGTCCGATTTATTTTTCTGGGCGCGTTCTACGGCAACATATATCTCTTTTTTTATTTCTTTTTCCAATGCTTTTTCTATGTTCGACAGTACACGCGGATCGGTTAGATCAATAGGTAACGTTACCTCGCCAATGTCTCCTTCTGCACGGACATGAATCGAAATTTTTGGTTGTCCATTTTTCATGTTAGCAGAGACTTTCGTTTTTTGGCGGATTACTTGATAAGCGATTGCCTCTTTTTTTTCTTCCCAGTTGATATTGACATCGGTTGCTTTGATTTTATCAAGTCCCCATACTGCACCTCTTGCTGTTTTCCCTTGAATCCAGTCGATCAATTTCCCTTCTTTAAAAATGGCAATGCCGCTGGCTTCAAGGGATGCTTCGGGGGCGGTTTCTTGAATATTCTCCAGCTTTTTAGCATGTTTGGCAGACCCATCTAAGTGAAATCCGGTGATGACCGGTTCTTTTCCGGGAGATTCGAGAGATCTCATCACTTCTTGAATATTGACGTTCAAATGCTCTCCATATCTTTTTTCCGTAAATTTTAATGTTTTAATTACTTTATTAGCCGGAATTTTATCGAGAGGGGTCAACGTTTTAACGATATCAGCTGCTTTCGTATCACGGGCTATCACAACTGTTGCCGTGCTTCGGAATTCAGGATCGCGATCAAGAGCATCAAAAATAGTGGTGATGCCTTGTTTTTTTGCCAGTTCATCACTAATGACGACAAGGTTTGTATGAGCATAATAAAGCCTTCGCGAGAACTTGCTTGATGCATGCCGGCTCACTTCAACGATATTGTCCCCGGTGCTGGAATATATGATAATTGGCGGCCTCTCCCCGCCTCCTCCACCTTGCAGGCCCCCTGCCACGTTTCCTGGATTTATAATTTGAAAGGTTCCGACATACGTGCCATCTTCATTTATGTCAATACCGAAGGCCGCGATTAATGCAAGATCGGTTAGTTCCTTTTTACTCCAGCACCCTGAGAGCAATAGTGTGGCTGTCAACACTAAGAATAGAAATACTTTTTTATGATTCATTTCGGCCACCTTTTTCAATGTCACGATTGACCATCACACGTTTTTCAGGAGGCTGCGGTCTCTGGTTTTTCCCTTCACGAATCGGATTTTTATCGCCGATTAATCTTGCTCTATTCCTTAAAGCCCACCATGGAACCCGGACGAATGTATCACCCGCATTTGCCGGAATGAACGGCGCAAGCGGAGACATATAGGGAACGCCGAATGAACGAAGGCTGCATAAATGAGCGGTCATCATGATAATTCCTAGAATAATCCCATAGAAACCAAATGTTGCCGCACTGATCATAAACAAAAAACGGATTAATCGTGCGGAAATCGCAATCGCAAATGAAGGCGTTGCAAAGTTGGCGATTGCTGTAATGGCCACGACAATCACCATGGCAGGTGAAACAATTCCGGCCTGTACTGCTGCTTGTCCGATCACAAGAGCCCCGACAATCGATACTGCCGAGCCTACGGCTTTTGGCAATCGGATCCCTGCTTCTCGTAAAATTTCAAACGATACTTCCATTATGACCGCTTCAACAAATGCCGGAAAAGGCACCGCTTCCCTCTGAGCCGCAATTGCGATCAACAGCTGTGTCGGAATCATCTCTTGGTGAAATGTAGTAGCAGCAATATAAACAGCAGGTCCTATAAGGGAAATAAAGAGAGTTAAAATCCGCAAAAAGCGAAGGGCTGTTGCGATATCGAAACGCGCATAATAATCTTCAACTGACTGGAAAAACTGAATAAATACAGCAGGAGCTAAAAGCACGAAAGGAGTACCGTTTACAAAAATAGCAACCCTTCCTTCAAGCAGATTGCCGGCAACGATATCCGGTCTTTCTGTATGATAAAGTGTCGGAAAGGTTGTCAACGTCTGATCTTCAATCAGTTGTTCAATATAACCCGATTCTAAAATGCCGTCGATGTCAATCCTTTTTAGTCGTTCACGTACTTCTTCGACGATTTTCTCTTCGGCAATTTCATTTATATACATAATCGCAACATCTGTTTTCGTAATCTTGCCGATTGTCATCGACTCAAGCCATAAGTCCGGATTTTTAATAATCCGACGCACCATCGCTGTATTTGTCTGAATGTTTTCCGTAAACCCTTCTCTTGAACCACGGACCGATATCTGTGTACTTGGATCTTGAACCGCCCGTTTTTCACCGCCCTTTGTACTAGCGCTCAGAGCCTCATTTATTCCATCGACTAAGATTATGGTTTCTCCTGACATTAACGATAAAAATAACTCATCCCAGTCACTTACTGTTTTTACTTTACCGACAGCAACCATCTCTTCTGCGATGATTTCCAAAGCATTTTTTCGAATTAGCTTTTCTTGTAAATCACGATTCATCGTCATGGATTCGATTATGAAATCGTTGATGAATTGAGTGTCCACAATGCCTTCGAAATAAACAATTGCGGTTTTAATCTCAGAATGATTGCCGATTTTCAACGTTCGGATGACTAGGTCTGAACTTTTTCCTGTTTTCTGTTTTATGATTTCAAGATTTGCTGACAAGGAATAATCAATAGGCTCTAAAAAACGATTATTGGACTGTTCTTGACTGTTTTTCTCTTGTTTTTTCCGTTTAAAAAATGAAGGCATACCATAAAATACCTTTCTTTTTTTATTATATTTTTCGCAGTATATACCTCAGTTATGCATTTATTTCTTATAGGTATAACAGTTTTGTGAAGGAAAAAGATATGGATGGAGAGTGATTAGAAATGAAAAACATTGGTATTGCAATTTTGATGATGGGGCTTTTAATGGGATTGTCTCTAGGAATCGATATTCTTCAAGGGTTTGATATCAGCACTGCGCTGCGCAATGCTTTTAATCCTTTCCTTTTGATGGAAGTTATTGAATTATTTATACTCTTTCTTTTTATTTTCACCTTATTGATTAAACCTGTTCTTTTCTTTTTTCAAAAAAGAAAAGAACAAACAAGCAATCCTCAGTCTGAAAAATAATAAACGGGAACAGGTTGGCCTGCTCCCGAGGGATATGTTGGATTCTGAACAATACTCTAATATTTTTTATAAAGGTCAATAACTGCGTTTATCCCTTTAAAACATACGAGTTTCCGTCTTCATCAAGGAATGTTGCAAAAGTTCCCCATTGCATTTGCTTCGGTTCACTTTCGAATTGGACTCCATTTGCCTTCATTTTTTCATAAGTTGCTTGTATATCATCACACACAAAAACGATGGAAGGCTTCATTTGCTCCCAGCCTTTCATCATTGCTTTCGGGTAAAGAACAAGTGCAGTTTCGGCGCCTTTTGGACCAACTTCAAGCCAGCTTCCGCCAGGACCCATTGGAGTTTCGAGAATAACTTCAAATCCGACTTTTTCAGTCCAAAATGTTTTTGCTTTTTGTTGGTCTTCTACATAAACTGCAGCAGTTGCTATTTTAGTTATCATTGTTTTTCCTCCCTATAAAGTTTTGACAAATGAACTTTATCATGTCGATGAATTTTCGTCTTGTAAAAAAACGACATCCTTTGATTCTCTAATAAGAGTTCATAAACAAATTATAACAACAATTACACATAGCGGTGAAGGGGTCTGGCCCTCAACGCTTTAACGCGTTAACGCTTTTATGCAGAGCGGGCCTGGCCCTCAATATCTGAAAATTAAGATGAATTTAAGGTTGGCTGAACGTGGAGTTAAGGTAAGGTGTTTATATTCAATTTGTAAAGAATGGAGGAGGAAGGTTGTAATGGAGAATTTGATTATTGAAACTAGGAATCTTTCAAAGAGGTTCGGAAGTTTTACGGCGGTAGATGATATTGATTTGAGAGTTCCAAAGGGAAAAATTTACGGTTTTCTTGGTCCAAATGGGGCCGGCAAGTCCACAACCATTCGAATGCTTCTCGGTCTAATCAAGCCGTCAAAGGGCGGCGTCCGCCTGGTCGGCAAACCAATTGACAAAAACAGAATGGAAATTCTCAAGAAAATCGGTTCTCTTGTAGAAAGCCCTTCTTATTACGGGCATTTAACGGCATATGAAAACCTTGAGATTACAAGAAAAATTCTTGGGGTAGATAAAAAAGAGATTGACAGAGTATTAGACATCGTGAAACTCTCAGATGTTAAAAATAAATTGGTAAAAAAATATTCGTTAGGAATGAAGCAGCGCCTTGGAATTGCACAGGCTCTTCTTGGAAATCCTGAACTGCTGATTCTGGACGAACCGACAAACGGCCTTGATCCAGCAGGCATTCAAGAGATACGCTATTTGATTAAAACCTTGCCGGAAAAAACGGGAATGACGGTAATGGTGTCAAGTCATATCTTAAGCGAAATCGAGCTGATTGCAAACCACGTTGGAATTATCCATAAAGGAAAACTAATCTTTCAGGGAACAATGGATGAACTTCGCTCAAGAGGAGAGTCGCATATTACGATCGGAGCAAGTCCGGTCCACGAGGCTGCCAATTTTTTAAAAGAAAAAGGATATTCCATAAAGATAAATGAGAATGGAATTATTGTGAAAGATCACTCCGTCAATCCTGCACAAATTAACAGAGAACTCGTTCTTGGTGAATTTGATGTTTATCACCTGAGCCAAAAGAAAGAGACGCTCGAGCAAATCTTCTTGAATATTACTGCAAAGGAGGACGGGAGATGAGGTTCTTAAATCTGGTAACAGCCGACTTTCTCAAGCAAAAAAGAGGGCTCATTTGGCTGTTTTTACTCGTGATTCCGCTCGGAACGACTTCAGCCATGTTTTTGGATATGTACATCAGATACGATGATTACCTATATTTCCGGGCGCAGGAAAAGGGTGTTTCCTCTTGGGAAATGCTTCTCGCTGAAAATCATGGAGTCTTAAACTGGGGTTTGTTTTTGCCGGTATTCGTAGCTGTGATAAGTGCCATCATCCATTATACCGAAACAAAACAAGGCGCCTGGAAGAGTCTATTAAGTTTGCCGGTTTCAAGAACTTCAGCGTTTCTATCTAAATTTTCGGTCATTGTTTTTTTCAGCTGGCTATTGATCACTTTGAATTCGCTTGGTCTATTTCTTGTTGGTAAAGTCATTGGCTTTCCGGAGCCGTTTGAAGCCGATTTGTACATGGAATATGTTTTGTACCAATTTGCCGGTATTCTTGGTTCAGCAGCCATTCATAACTGGGTAAGTACACTGTTGAAAAATCAAATAAATGCCATTTTGATCGGATTTCTCGGTATGGTCATTTCAATGATTCTATTATTTCAAGCACCTGATTTAAAGGAATTTTCACCTTATCTTTACCCTTATTTTGCTTATTCGCTTGAGGGAAATGAGCTAGCTGCAGCCATTGTTGGCGGAGTTTTGTCTTGTGCCGTCTTTTTATTAATTGGAATTTTTGAATTTAATAGAAGGGATATTTTATAAGGAGCTATTCCTGTAATGAAGAAATTTGAGGTTTGAAACAAAAAGAGCCCTCTTGGTATAGTACAGGGTGTCAATGCATTGACCCCGAATTAATAATTACCAAGGAGGACTCAAGATGAATTATACGCAAAATCGTAAAATCTCGCAAATTACACCATCAACATTAATTGTAGGCATTGATATCGCCAAAGACAAACACGTCGCTCGAGCTCAGGATGATCGAGGAATCGAATTTGGAAAAAGACTGATCTTTGAAAATCGCATACATGGCTATCAAAAACTGCTTGATTGGGTTTCGAGGCATCAAAAGGAACACCAAAAAACACATGTCATTTTTGGTGTTGAGCCGACCGGTCATTTCTGGCTGAGTCTGGCCTATTTCTTGACTGCTAAAGGTTATGACTTTGTCTTGGTCAATCCTATGCATGTCAAAAAAACTAAAGAGCTGGATGATAACTCTCCAACTAAAAACGATACGAAAGATGCACGTGTGATTGCACAGCTGATTAAAGATGGGCGATACTCCGTACCAAATCTCTTAGATGGCATCTATGCAGAGCTAAGAGAAGGCGTCAAATTAAGAGATCAGCTCATCCAGCAGCTTATGATCACAGAAGGTCGTATTCAAAATCACATCCAGCGTTACTTTCCGGAGTTTTTCGATGTATTTAAAGACTGGGAAGGAAAGGCAGCTCTTTGTACATTAAGAAACTTTCCATTCCCCTCTCAGATTAAAGAAATGACATCAGAAGAAGTTCTTGCGAAATGGAAACAAGAAGTAAACCGTGGTGTAGGAATCAAACGAGCTACAAAGTTAATAGAAGCAGCGAAAAAGAGCATTGGTATCCAAATTGGTATCAAGTTTGCTAAACGTGAATTGGATTATTTACTCGATCAATATGAGCTATACAAAGAGCAATTAGGACAGTTAGATAAGGATCTGGAAGCACTTGTAGTAACGATACCTGGAGCGAAGGAAATGATCAATATTCAAGGCTTAGGTCCTACAACAGTCGCGCTATTCTTCGATGAGGTCGGGGATATAACAAAGTATAGTCATCCCCAGCAATTAGTAAATCTGGCAGGGCTGTCATTACGTGAACATAGTTCCGGGAAGTTTAAGGGGCAAACCAAGATCACAAAACGAGGACGAAGTCGATTGCGAAGAGCTTTATACTTGGCCATTCGTCCACTCGTTGCCCATAATCCAACGTTTAAAGCCCTGCATCAATACTACACAAAGCGTCCTGATCGACCTTTGAAGAAACAGCAGTCACTGATTGCCTTGTGTTGTAAATTACTACGTGTCTTATTTGTCATTGGTCAAAAACAGTGTGAATTTGATGGTTCAAAGTTATTGAGAGGTTTGCCTCAAATCGATTCATTACAGGCAGCTTAAGGCTTTATTAAGTTCATGAAATCATTTCAGAATACCGTAATTATCTCAAATGACAAACACCAATAGTGCAGAGTTGGAGCTTATTTATTCCATACGGGCATGTGACCCAGCAAAGGAGCATATCCAACCTCCACCTCATGGATACGCAGGACGAAGGAATGTATGGAATTCAATCCGGAGAGATGTGGGAGGGTTAGCGACCGTGAGTGATGTGGAGATGATGAAGCACGGTTATACCTTATTTTTACCAAATAAATACAATTTGGTTGATAGGATGCCCCCTACCTTGTAAATTATTTAAAAAAATTCAACATATATCCATTAAATGAGGTGTGTATTCTATTAAGTGTCTATGAAATTTTGAGAAAAAGCGAGTATTCGGGAGAAAAATAAACTTTATTGAGGGAGGAAGAAACATGTTAAAGGTGCTTAAGATCGAATGGTATAAATTAAGGCGAACAAAATTAATTCTTACGGCAACATTGCTTCCGCTTCTTGCCGTTTTTCAAGGCCGGTTATTTGCCTTATCTAAGGAAGAAACCGAACCAAACTTATGGGGAACGATGTTTATCGGAACCATGTCTCAATATACATGGCTTCTTTTTCCAATCCTTATTACCGTTGTCATCGCGATTATGGCAAGAATGGAACACAGCAATAACAGCTGGAAACAGCTTTTATCCTTGCCTGTAAAAAGAGAATCCGTCTATTTTTCAAAATTAATCATCAGCCTGTTCATTATTTTTTACAGTATTTTCGTTTTGATAGCGGGAATGGTTTTAGCTGGAATTTCAATCAGGGCAAGCGGACCGATACCGATTGAAATGGTTGTTAATAGGCCGATTATATCTGCCATTGCTTCACTTCCTATTATCTCGCTGCAATTCTATTTAAGCTATCGCTTCTCTCATTTTGGAATTCCGCTCGCAGCAGGGATAGGAATGAGTTTGCCTTCGATGCTGGTTGTCAACTCAGGAAAATATTGGATTTATTACCCATGGACCTATCCGATTGTATCCGGTTTGAGCGAGATGTTTGGAACAGACGGAAAAGGTCCAATCATGTATACTGTGTGTTTTGTATCGTTTCTTCTGTTCATTTTGTTTGGTCTTTATCAGTTTAGGAAAAAAGATATCTTTTAGGGGAGAAATTTTATGCATGTTGAGGGAATTGCTGATCGGAAAATACTCTTGATTGATGATGAAGAGGATATCTTGAATCTTCTTGAAACAGTACTGTTAAAAGAAGGTTTTCAGCATATTTATAAGGCCACAACAGGCGGGGAGGGCATTCAGCTCTGCAAAGAGTTAAAGCCGGATATGATTGTTCTTGATATTATGCTGCCTGATATTGATGGCTTTGAAGTTTGCAGGAGGATTCGGAAATTTTCATTTGTACCAATTATTTTTCTGTCTGCCAGGTCGGATGACCTCGACAAGCTGCTTGGACTAGGAATTGGCGGGGATGATTATGTGACAAAACCGTTCAGCCCAAAAGAAGTTGCGTTTCGAATGAAAGTTCACTTCAGGAGAAAGCAGTATGACGGGCTGGAAGACGAAAAAGAAAATCGGAAATATGTGTTCGGTGATATTGAAATTGATCCTAAACGGGGCGAAGTGACAAAAAGCGGCAAACCCGTGATTTTAACAGCCAAAGAGTATCAGCTTCTCTTGTTTATGGCGGAAAATCAGAATCAGATATTAAGCAAACGGAAGATTTGCGAACGGGTTTGGGGAGAAGATTATTTTGGCTATGATAATACGATTATGGTTCACATCCGCCATTTAAGAGAAAAACTCGAGGATGACCCGGGAAATCCGGTTTATATTAAGACGGTAAAAGGGCTCGGATACAAGTTAGTTGCAAGGAGAGAATAACGTGAAGTGGAAAATTACAAGCAGATTCCTTGCTGCAATTATTATTACTATCATTATTTCTTTATTTGGCATTATGTTTTTAAACATAATGATATTTTATAAGGGTCCGAAAGATCCGGAAAAGCTTTTAAGTGTAAATGCTTCTTCGATCACATTGGAGTTTGGCGAAAATATAAAGTACCAGGATGGAAAAATTCACATACCGGAAGATAAACTTCAGGAATTGGAAAACTATCAGAGCTGGATTCAGGTTCTTGACGAAGACGGAAATGAAATTTTTCAAAAATATAAGCCGGCCCATGCACCAAATCATTATACACCAGGCAAGCTGATTTTTTACCATAAGTATTCAGGTGCAATTAAGGGATATACGATCTTTGTAGGAATTTTAGATGTCGGTGGGCGCAATCTCAGTTATATTATGGGGTTTCCGGTTGAAACCGTTGCAAAGGCCTCATTTTATTTCAACCCAAAGACAATCATTAGGGATATGCTTCTTTTTTTCGCAGGAACAACGGTTATAATTATATTGATTTCATCGATTGTCGGTTATTTGTTTAGTGCCCAGTTAGCGAAACCGATTCTAAAGGTCATCAGCGGAATTCAAGCTTTGGCAGAGGGGAAATATGTAAAAAAAGAGGCTCCGAAAGGGATTTATAAGGATGTCCATAAGAGTTTGAACCACTTATCAGATACTTTGGAGCAAAATGAAATGGAAAGGCGAAAAACGGAAAAAATGAGGGAAGAATGGATTACAAACATTACTCATGATTTGAAAACGCCGCTTGCTTCTATTAAAGGTTATTCTGAAGTGCTTGTCGATTCTAAGTACGATTTGGTAACAGAGGAGAGAATAAAGTACGCAAGTATTATTTTAAGCAAGTCAAAATATATGGAAAACCTTGTGGAAGATTTGAAGCTTACGTATCAACTCAAAAATGAACTTATTCCGCTGAACCGAAGCCGTGAGAATATCGTAGAGGTGGTAAGAGACACGATTATTGATATTTTAAACCATCCACAATACGAAGAAGCACCTATATCGTTTGAGGCAGGAGCAGAGGGGATCATGTTTTTTGGGGATCAGCTGCTTTTGAAGCGGGCAATCTCCAATCTTATTTATAATGCGCTTGTTCATAACCCGAAAGGTACTGAAATAAGGGTAAGAGTTAAGAAAGCTGAACAAATAATCATCGAAATTGAGGACAATGGAAAAGGGATCGAGCCAGAGGAACTCGACAGATTGTTTGACCGATATTACCGCGGAACGAACACAGGAGAAGCCCACAAAGGCTCCGGCCTCGGCCTTGCCATCGCTAAACAAATTATCGAAGTACACAATGGTGACATATACGTCGAAAGCAAACTCAATTACGGCACAAAAGTAACGGTTTTATTTGGAGGTCAGACCCGCGACGCTTTACCACTTTAACGCTTTTAAGTAGAGCGGGCCAGGCCCTCAATGCTTTACAGCGTTAACGCAACGCGGGCCGGACCCTCAATGTGGTGATGGTATTCCTTTTGTTGTTTTTTCAAAAGGGTATTGTTTAAGTAATATTGCTTCTTCTAATGCTTGATCTGTGATTTCAGTTTTTCCGCTTAGATCGGAAATGGTTCTCGCAAGACGAATGATCTTGATTTGATGCCTTGTACTCAAATTTTCTTTGATTGAAACTTGATTTAAGAATTTTTTTTGATACGGCAAGAGAGGGGATTGTTCTAAGAGTAAATCAATGGGAACTCTGGCATTGCTGATTGTAGTACCATATCTTGCATATTGAAACTTTCTCGCAACCGCAACTCTTCGCTGAATAGAGGCGGAGTCTTCGTTATGCTTTTGGCTTTCTTCTTCTATGTTGACTGATTTTAAGGTTAATAGTATATCCATCCGGTCTTTAATTGGACCGGAAATTCTTCTTTGATATGAAAAAATTTGTCTGGGGGAACATACACAGTATTGAGTATTAGAATTCAAATAACCGCAAGGACAAGGGTTCATGGCACCAACAAGAATAAATTTTGCCGGATAAGAAACGGTTGATTGGACTCTGCTTATCGTTACTTCCCCGGTTTCCAGTGGCTGCCGCAGCATATCAAGCGTTTTCTTTGAAAACTCTGCCATTTCATCTAAAAATAAAACACCATTATGAGCCAAAGAAATTTCACCGGGACGAGGGAAGGAGCCTCCGCCAATAATAGAAACAGAGGAAGCTGAATGGTGGGGATTTCGAAACGGCGGTTCATATACGAACGGATACTGTTGTCCGGCTAATTGATATAAACTCAATACTTCAAGACTTTCTACTTCTGTTAGCTGCGGTAAAATAGTAGGGAAAGCTTCAGCTAACATACTTTTCCCGCAGCCCGGAGGCCCAATTAGCAGAATATTATGTTGGCCGGCAGCAGCAATTTCTAAAGCTCGTTTTGCCTCTTTATGTCCATAAATATTGGAAAAATTTCTATCATATGAATGACTAGTTTGAGTGGAAGGAAGAGGATCGCTTCTTCTTGGAAGTATTAGAGTCTTTTCCCCTTGAAGATACCGAATTGTCTCTTCCAAGGAATTGATAAAAACCAATTCGACTCCGCTCAATTTTTCAAACGGGATAGAGTCATCAAACGGGCAGAATATTTTCTTAATGCCTTTTTTCTTTGCCCCTATAATGGCAGGTAAAATGCCACTAACTGGCTGTACAGTGCCATCTAACGACAAGGCGCCCAAAAAAGCACTATTTTCCGGGATTTCTTCTTTTATAAAATGAATATTTTTTAAAATTCCGATTGCAATGGCCAAATCAAAAAAGGGTCCATTTTTCTTCTGTTCAGGCGGTGAAAGGTTCACGATGATCTTTTTTTCGAATAATCCTTCCGAAAAAGATGAAAGTATTGCCGCCAGCACCCTCTGTTTTGATTCTTTAACTGAAGTGTCCGGCAATCCGACGATTCTAAAAGAATGCGGACCATCAAATACTTTTACTTCAACATTTACGATATATCCTTCCATTCCTTTCAGACCTAAGCTTTTTGTAACAATAGACATGTATGATCATCCCTTTTCGTTTTATTAAAGTTTACTGAAATGAGAATTTTTCAAAAATGGATTTTTTGCTAACAAAGGCGTTAGGAGTTCACTATTTCTTTCTTCTAATATCAAATAACGCATATAATTCTTATTTGAAGGAGAAGAAAAATATGAAAGGATTCTTTCCGTGGAAATAAGAGGATTTGTTTTTTGAGGTGCAATATAAGCTGCGCAGCTGCTCCAACGGTAGTATTCGGGACTTTCAACCATTTTCGCTTCAACGGGGTTTAAGTGAATATACTTGCTTGCCTCCAACATATACCAATCGTCAAGTATTAATCTTGCCCAATATCTGTCTTGAAAGACATGTCCAATTAATTCAAACTTCTTGTTAAAATAAATAGCGTATCGGCTATTTATAATTCTCATTATGTCACTTAAAGGGGTTTCTTTTGTTTCTAGCTGGAGATGAATGTGGTTAGGCATTAGACAGTAAGTGTGGAGAATAAAGGGTAGTTTTTGCTGCGTTTCTTCTATTAGTCCAAGATACTTTAAATAATCCTTGTTGTCATAGAAGATTTCGGATTTTCTATTTCCGCGCAGAGTAATATGGTAAATAGCACCCGGGTACCATATTCTCGGTTTTCTAGGCAATGAAACCACCTTCCTTTCAAATATTTGCAATACACTATTTCTCCATTGATTCAAGAAATCCTTCTTGCAAAAAGAGAAGATAAAACAAACAAAGGCCGGTATCAAAACACTAACACTTTAACGCATTAACGCAGAGCGGGCCAGACCCTCAGTGCTTTAACGCATTAACGCAGAGCGGGCCAGACCCCTAATCTGAAAGGAATTGATTGATGTGATTGAGCTTTTGTTTTTGATGCTTGAGCGGGTTGGTATTTTGATTATCATGGCGTTTTTGCTTTCGAGGATGAAATCATTTCGCCAAATCGTTCATAATGAACACAGGTTTAAAGAAAAAATGATCTTGATCGCCATTTTCGGAACATTCGGAGTGATCAGCAACTATACGGGAGTTGAAATTGAGGAAGGATTGATTTCTTCCCGATCGTGGCAGACGGATGTCCATTACGACGGCGCTCTGGCCAACACAAGAATCATGGGAGTCGCCATCGGTGGATTACTCGGCGGACCTCTTGTCGGCTTGGGCGGTGGACTTATTGCCGGTCTGCATCGTCTGACACTTGGGGGCTTTACAGCTGCCGCATGTTCGATTTCAACGATTTTGGCCGGAATTGCGACCGGCCTGATTGGCAAGCGTTTCAACATTCAAAAAGAAAAATCACCATTGTGGGCGATGTCGATTGGAGTTTTGATGGAATGCATTCAAATGGGAATCATTCTTCTTATTGCAAGGCCTTTTGAATCTGCATACCACCTTGTTGAAGTCATTGCCTTACCTATGATCACCATTAATGGGTTTGGAACGCTTGTCTTTATATTAATCATCCAAACGATACTTTTAGAAGAGGAAAAAACCCGTGCATTGCACACTCATAAAGCGTTGAACATCGCTGAGCAAACTCTTCCTTTTTTTCGCCAAGGGCTGAATGTTGAGTCTTGCCGGGAAGCAGCAGAAATTATTTTAAAATGTACGAATGCTGATGCCATATCGATAACGGATGAACATCTTGTTCTAGCTCATGTCGGCATTGCATCAGACCATCATAAACCAATGGAAAGCCTGAGAACCCAATTAACAAAAAAAGTATTGGAGCAGGGAAGGATCATAAAAGCGAAAACACGTGAAGAAATCCAGTGCGTGAAAAAGGATTGCCCATTACAGGCAGCCTTAGTCATGCCGCTCAAAGCTCATAATCAAACGGTAGGAACGCTAAAACTATATTATTCTCATCCGGACAAGCTCGATCAGGCAGAGCAGGAGCTTGCGGAAGGGCTAAGCAGACTTTTTTCCACACAATTGGAGCTTGCAGAAGCCGAACTGCAGCGAAAGCTGTTAAAAGACGCAGAAATTAAAGCGCTGCAGGCCCAGGTCCATCCGCATTTCTTATTTAACGCAATTAATACGATCTCAAGTCTTATTCGAATAGACGCAGATAATGCAAGAAAGCTTTTAATTCAATTAAGTGTGTTTTTTAGAAGCAATCTTCAAGGGGCCAGACAAATGCTTATCCCACTTGAGAAGGAGATTGAACATGTAGAAGCATATTTGTCGTTGGAACAAGCCCGTTTTCCGGAAAAGTACACAGTCAAGATCGAAATTGATCCATCCTTAAAAAAAGTATATGTTCCGCCTTTTACTCTCCAGCCTTTAGTTGAAAATGCCATCCGCCATGCTTTTGCAAAAAGCAAAAAGGGCGAAGTCACCATAAAGGGCTGGTCTGAAAATGGAAAAATGATTCTAACAACGGATGACAATGGAAGGGGAGTTCCGCCGGAACTTTTAAGTTCACTTGGGAATACAACGATAAAATCTTCTAATGGAACGGGAACTGCATTGTGGAACATAAAAAAGCGGATCGAAGAAATTTTTGGGCCTGATGGGGCTTTTATAATTGAAAGCGAGCCTGAAGCGGGCACAAAGGTTACAATTACCCTTCCACTTGTACAAACGAAGGAGAGTGAGGAATATGCTAAAGGTTTTTATCGTTGATGATGAACCTCTGGCTAGGGATGAGCTGGCATATTTGCTTCGGAGGACAAAAGAGGTAGAAATAGTTGGAGAGGCAGACAATGTCGCAGCTGCTTTGGAACAAATCAAAATGGTAGAGTCAGATGTTATTTTTCTAGATATACAGCTCGCTGATGAAAGCGGCTTGGATATTGCCCAAAAGATGTTTGAACTTGACCGCCGGCCTGAAATTGTTTTTGCAACCGCTTATGACGATCATGCTCTAAAAGCATTTGAGTTAAATGCGGCCGATTATATATTAAAGCCTTTTGATGAAATACGGGTTAAGCAAACAATTGAAAAATTGAACAAGCTATTTAAAAAACGGGAAGAAAAGCAGGAGGTTATGCAAAAATCGTTTAATAAGGACCGGACGGAAAAACTGGCTATAAACGTTGAAAATAAAATTGTTTTGATTAACATTAAAGATATTTTATATATTTGCACGATTGAAGGAAAGACAGTGATTAAAGCAAATAACAAAAAATATCAGGTTGCCGAGCCACTCGTTACATTTGAGCGGAAGCTTCAAAACACCCCGATTATCCGTGTTCACAGGGCCTACCTTGTTAACCTGAATGCCATTACGGAAATTGAGCCGTGGTTTCATTCCACATATAACTTAATCATGCAAGATGGTGAAAAAGTTCCAGTCAGCCGGACATATACAAAAGAACTTAAGGAGCTACTTGGATTTTGATAAAGTGCGGGTACAAAATATTCACAATACACAACAAAATTATGAAAAAAGAGTATTGCCTGTAAGCCAAAATTCATTTTTGCATTTCAATATTATAATCTTGCTTTCCAGCCCTCCATTTTAGCATTTTGACATGAAAATCGTTTATGAATGTTTTCATCAGGTATGATGAACTTAAAGAATAAATGGAGGTTAAAGAAAAAATGAATGCGGTTACAATTGTTATCGGTTCTATTTGTATTTTAATGATCGCTTACCGTCTATATGGAACATTTATGGCGGTGAAAGTCATGAAGCTGGATGATTCAAAAGCTACTCCGGCACATGAGTTAAGCGATGGCAAGGATTATGTTCCAACAAATAAATGGGTTACGTTTGGGCATCACTTTGCAGCAATTGCCGCAGCAGGTCCTCTTGTTGGGCCGATTTTGGCAGCGCAATTCGGATATTTGCCTGGACTCGTCTGGCTTTTAATCGGTGCGGTAATTGGTGGAGCCGTTCATGATGCGGTCGTTTTATTTGCATCAATGCGGAAAAAAGGGAAATCACTTTCTGAAGTTGCAAAAGAAGAATTGGGGCCTGTGGCCGGTTTTTGTACTGGTCTAGCCATGTTGTTCATCATCACGATAACAATGGCCGGTCTTTCTATGGTTGTCCTTCACGCTCTTGAAAATAACCCTTGGGGAACTTTCGCCGTTGGAATTACGATTCCGATTGCAATGGGAGTAGGAATATTTTATAAAAAGACAGGCAATTTAAAACTTGCATCGACTGTTGGATTTATACTTCTAATGATTGGGGTCTTGATGGGTCCTTCCATTCAAGAAACGGCTCTTGGGAAAATGCTGACTTTTGATTCAAAAACATTAGCAATTATTCTTCCTGTTTATGCTTTCTTTGCGGCAGCTCTGCCGGTGTGGTTGTTGCTTGCACCGCGTGATTATTTAAGCAGTTTTATGAAAATAGGTGTATTTATAGCGTTAATTGTCGGTGTGTTTATTATCAATCCATCGATTGAAATGCCTGCTGTAACTAAATTTATTAACGGCGGCGGTCCTATTTTGGCCGGTCCTGTCTGGCCGTTCATTTCAATAACAATTGCGTGTGGTGCGATTTCCGGATTCCATGCTTTTATTGGTTCCGGGACAACACCGAAAATGCTTGACCGCTGGAGCGACATTAAAGTTGTTGGATTTGGCGCAATGCTTGTTGAAAGTCTAGTTGGGATTATGGCATTAGTTGCTGCAACGTCGCTTCAGCCTGCTGATTACTTTGCGATTAACTCAACTCCGGAAGTATTTAAAACACTTGGAATGAATGTTGCTCATTTGCCTGAATTAAGCAAGGAAATTGGTTTGGATCTTGAAGGCAGAACTGGCGGTGCTGTAACACTGGCGGTTGGGATGACGTATATTTTTACAAAAATACCATGGTTCAGCCATCTTGCTTCTTATTTCTTCCAGTTTGTCATTATGTTTGAAGCGGTTTTCATTTTAACAGCAATTGACGCCGGAACACGTGTTGCCCGTTATTTAATTCAGGATTTCTTCGGTGAGTTATATAAGCCGTTGAAAAAAGTCGACTCGATTCCTGGTTCCATTTTTGCCAGTGCATTGGCATGCTTTATGTGGGGATACCTCCTGTATTCAGGAGATATTGGTTCCGTTTGGGCCTTGTTCGGGGTTTCAAACCAGCTGATGGCATCAATCGGTTTGATTGTTGGAGCTACCGTTATTTTGAAAATTGCGGATAAACGAAGATATATGCTTACATGCCTCGTTCCGTTAGGTTATTTATTCTTAACTGTAAATTATGCAGGGTATTGGATGATAACGAATGTTTACTTGAATCCGGCAGCAGCTGGATACAGTGTGCTAAACGGTATTTTATCCATCATCATGTTGGCTCTTGGGGTTATTATCATGGTAACAGCCATCAAAAAATGGGTTGAAATTTGGAATTCGCCGCAAGCTCGATTGGAAGCAAAAGCCGCGTAAATTTAAAGAAAAAAATGAGCCTCAAATGGCTGACTGATAAGGGTCTGACTCTCTCCTTTGTATTGGAGGGGTCTGACCCTTTTTATATTTAAAAATAAATAATGTTAGATTACAAATATTATTTTTGAAAATATTGACTATTATTTGAACTTTTTTAAAAATTATTGCTTTTTTACAAAAAAATTATTATTATCTCAATATAGAAAACCACGAAAAATGTCGAATGTTGTTTTCTGAAAATTATGACATATATACGGAGGTCTTTTATGAGCTTATTTAGAAAAAAATCGATTGACGCTCTTTTAAGAGAAACTGACCAAAAGGAAGTTTCTTTGAAAAAAGATTTAGGTGCTTTTGATCTAACAATGCTTGGGATCGGCGCCATTATTGGAACAGGTATTTTCGTACTGACCGGAGTTGCAGCTGCTAAACATGCAGGGCCCGCTCTTGTTCTTTCTTTTGTATTATCCGGATTGGCGTGCGTATTTGCAGCTCTTTGTTACGCTGAATTTGCTTCAACGGTTCCGGTCTCAGGAAGTGCATATACGTACAGTTATGCAACATTTGGTGAATTAATTGCTTGGGTATTGGGATGGGATCTGATTTTAGAATATGGTCTTGCTTCGTCAGCCGTCGCCAGCGGGTGGTCAGGATATTTTCAGGGCCTGCTTGCCGGATTTGGTCTAGAGCTTCCAAAAGCTTTGACGAGTGCTTATGACCCGGCAAAAGGAACTTTTATTGATGTTCCTGCTATCTTGATAGTTTTTTTAATCACATTGCTTTTAACTCAGGGTGTAAAAAAGTCAGCACGCTTTAATGCGATTATGGTTTTTATCAAAGTTGCTGTCGTCTTAATGTTTATCGGTGTCGGTGTTTGGTATGTTAAACCGGAAAACTGGGTTCCGTTTATGCCATTCGGCTTTTCAGGAGTCACTGCAGGAGCTGCAACTGTATTTTTTGCTTATATAGGCTTTGATGCGGTATCAACGGCAGCGGAAGAAGTACGAAACCCGCAGCGGAATATGCCAATTGGAATTATTGCGTCTTTAGCAATTTGTACATTACTTTATATTATCGTTTCCTTAATTCTAACGGGTATCGTTCCTTATGAACACCTCAATGTAAAAAACCCGGTTGCATTTGCTCTTAATTATATTAACCAAGATTGGGTTGCCGGATTTATTTCTTTAGGTGCTATCACAGGTATCACGACAGTACTGCTTGCGATGATGTATGGACAAACTCGCCTGTTTTATGCAATCAGCCGTGATGGTTTACTTCCAAAAGTTTTATCTCGTGTTGATAAAAAGAAACAAACACCTGTTATTAATTCCTGGATTACGTGCCTTATTGTCTCGTTTTTTGCAGGTGTTGTTCCATTAAACAAACTTGCTGAATTAACAAACATTGGTACATTATTCGCGTTTATGACTGTGTCAATCGGTATTTTGTATCTTCGTAAAGCGAAAATTTCTTCTGGAAGAGGATTCAAAGTGCCATTTGTTCCGTTGATTCCTATATTGGCATTTTTATTCTGCGGATATCTTACCCTTCAATTGCCGTCTACAACATGGATCAGTTTCGTTTCATGGCTTGTAATTGGTCTAGTAATCTATTTTGTATACGGAAGAAAACACAGCACATTAAATAACACAACAATCTTAGAAAGAAAAGTCGGTTAAAAGCAAAAAAGCTTGCAGAAGTACTTCTGCAAGCTTTTTCATTGTTGAAGGGGTCAGACCCTTAATGCTGTACCGCGTTAAAGTACTGCGGGCCAGACCCTCATCGCAGTAACGCGTTAATTGATTAGAGATTGTAGTGGGGCTGGAATTCTGCCGCCCCGCTGAATAAGTTTTTCTGATTGAAATGGATTTACGCCTATTACCGGGGCACGGCCGAGAAGCCCGCCAAATTCGACGATATCTCCTTCACGTTTACCGGGAACAGGAATGACTCTGACTGCTGTTGTTTTTTTGTTGATCATTCCGATCGCCATTTCATCAGCGATAATTGCGGATAGGGTGGAAGGAGTTACATCTCCTGTCAGTGCAATCATGTCAAGGCCGACAGAGCATACGCAAGTCATCGCTTCAAGTTTTGACAAAGATAGCGCGCCATCAAGGATTCCCCGGATCATTCCATTATCTTCACTGACCGGGATAAATGCGCCGCTTAACCCGCCAACGTAGGAGCTTGCCATCGCGCCGCCTTTTTTCACCGCATCGTTCATGAGTGCCAGTGCCGCAATCGTTCCATGTGTTCCAACTCGTTCAAGGCCAATTTCTTCTAAAATTTCTGCGACACTGTCATTCATCGCATTTGTCGGTGCAAGGGATAAGTCCATAATGCCAAAAGGAACTCCCAAGCGTTCAGCGACGACCCGCCCGATTAATTCTCCTGCTCTCGTAATTTTGAAGGCTGTTTTCTTAATAATTTCAGATACTTGGCCAAGATCTGCTTCAGGATGGCGCTTCAATGCATTTAATACAACACCCGGCCCGCTGACCCCTACATTTATCACGGCTTCTCCTTCACCGGCGCCATGGAAAGCTCCAGCCATAAACGGATTATCCTCAACAGGATTACAAAAAACTACGAGTTTTGCACAGGCGATCCCGTTCCGATCGCTTGTTTTTTCTGCGGCTTCCTTTATAATCAATCCAAGCTGGCGCACTGCATCCATATTGATGCCGGTTCTGGTGGTTGCGACGGATACGGAAGCACAAACACGTTCTGTTACACTCAATGCCTCTGGAAGGGCAGCGAGCAGTGTGTGATCTCCTTTCGAAAAACCTTTATGTACAAGGGCTGAAAATCCACCGATAAAATCAACGCCAAGGTTGCGAGCAGCAAGGTCAAGTGTTTTTGCAAGCTCAACGGCCTGTTCAACTGAAGCATTGCCGAGAATTTCTGCAATTGGAGTAATTGAAATTCGCTTATTAATAATCGGAATGCCGAATTCTTTTTCCACTTCCTCAGCAGTAGATTTCAAATTCTGGGCAAAACTCATGATTTTCTCATAGACAAGTTGATTCATTTTTTCGAAATTAGAATCCGTACAGTCACGAAGGCTGATTCCCATTGTAACGGTTCGAATATCGAGGTTTTCCATTTGAACCATTCGGATCGTTTGGAGCATTTCATCCATTGCAATCGTCATTAGAATCTCTCCTTAAAAGTTATATCCGATGCATTGCCTGAAAAATTTCTTCAAGTTGAATATTTATTTTTAAACCCATTTCATCTCCCAGATCATTGAATTGCGTGCGTAATGTATCTAAATTTTCGATTCCGGAAACATCAACTATCATCATCATCGTAAAAAATTCCTGAAGGATCGTCTGGCTAATGTCGAGAATATTAATTCTATTCTCGGCGAGAATCGTCGTCACTTTCGCAATAATACCAACCTGGTCTTTCCCGATAACACTTACAACAGCACGTCTTTTTTCCATAAACTCCACCTCTTCACTTTTTGTAATAACAAAAAAGATTGGATGATTCATCCAATCTCAACAAATAAGAAGAGTGCAGTTTTCCACTCTTCTGTCCTTTTGCCTGAGATTGTGAATCCTTCGGCGCCGCAATCGTGCGGTCTCTCCAGAAGCTGCTCCAGTTATAGTTTTACCCACAACCTTCATCGCCTGCTTTATTAAGTTAATTATAAAGATAGTATCAGTATAATGCCGGTTCGGTCAATAAAAATTTTACCGCAATAACGCAGCGCGGGCCAGACCCTCAACGCATTAACGCTTTAAAGCAGCGCGGGCCAGACCCTCAATACGTTAATGCTTTAATGCGGAATAGGGGCCAACCCTCTGGCCCCTGCTTTTATACTGCTTTTTGTTTTGTATTTGCTGCTACTGTTTCGAGTGGCGCATGAAATTCGTTTTCCATTTTGGACACTACCACTGTAGCAACTCCGTTTCCGATTAAGTTGGTAATTGCACGGGCTTCTGACATGAATCGGTCAACACCGAGCAATAACGCAATTCCTTCAACCGGAATCATTGGGAAAGCGGCTAGGGTAGCAGCCAAGGTAATGAATCCAGATCCGGTTACACCGGCAGCCCCTTTAGAAGTCAGCATTAATACTCCAAGAAGGGTAAGCTCTTGCCAGATCGTTAAATCGATTCCATAAGCCTGAGCGATAAAAATTGCAGCCATGGAAAGATAGATCGACGTACCGTCTAGGTTGAAGGAATATCCTGTCGGAACGACAAGTCCGACTACCGACTTTGAACAACCATATTTTTCTAATTTTTCCATCAATTTTGGAAGAGCGGATTCAGATGAAGATGTTCCTAGTACAAGCAAGATTTCTTCCTTAATATAAGCCAAAAATTTAAAAATATTAAACTTGTAAAATTTCGCAATCCCACCCAATACGAGGACGATAAACAGGAACATCGTAATATATACGGAACCCATTAATTTTCCAAGTAAAAATAATGAACCGAGGCCAAACTTTCCGATAGTAAACGCCATTGCTCCAAATGCAGCAATTGGAGAAACTTTCATAATCATATTTACTATTCCGAAGAAAACATCCGTTAATTTTTCGAAGAGAGTGACAACAGGCTTGGCTTTTTCGCCCATTGCTGACATGGAAATCCCGAACAGGACGGCAAAGAATAAAATTGGAAGTAATTCACCTTTTGCCATGGCTGCAACGATATTATCGGGAATAATACCCACTAAAAACTCGATAGCACCGTGGCTTGTTGCTTCCGCTTGCTTAGTATATTCAGAAATGTTCCCGCCTTCAACAGCACTTGTATTAAAACCTACACCAGGCTTTACTAGATTGACTACAATGATGCCGATAGCAAGCGCAAACGTTGTTACAATTTCAAAATAAATCAGCGCTTTTCCGCCGATTCGGCCAACTTTCTTAAGGTCGCCTATGCTGCCAATTCCAATAGCAACCGTGAAAAAGATAATCGGCGCAATCACCATTTTGATTAATTTAATAAAAACATCAGCTAAAACCTTTAATTTTTCACCGTACTCAGGGAAAAGAAAACCGACTATAATACCGAGTATAATCCCGATAATGACTCTTACCGTTAAGTTATTTAATAGATTTTTAGATTTCACCATTTCATCCTCCTTATGTTAATGTTAGCGCTTTCGGAATTTGTTTATTCAATATTAGCAGACAATTAAGAAAATAAGTTTTTATGGTTATATTGTTCTTTTTGTTCATTTTGGTCGAAATTTCGGAGCCAAAAAAAGAACACGATTGATCGTGTCCTTTTAATCTCCAGCCTCTTTAATTTTTTCAATCATGTCTGATCCTACCTCTTGTTCAACTTCTTCATATAAAGGTTTGAATTTCTCGATCCATCGTTCCTTAGCTTCGGGAGGCAAATCATAGATTTTTAAATCAGACTTGTTTTTTAGTTCCTTTAGCTGTTTTTTATTCATCTGACTGGATTCATTTAAAATCCAGACTGTCGTTTCATCGAGCGCTTCTTTTATTTTATCCTGAATTGATGGAGAAAGCTCATTCCAAAAATCTTCATTTATAATGACTGCATAACCAAGATAGCCATGATTGCTCAGAGTAAGATTTTTTTGATGTTTATATAAGCTTTTGGAATAAATATTAGAGATCGTATTCTCTTGGCCGTCCACTTTCTGATTTTCCAATGTACTATATACTTCGTTAAAAGGGGTGGCTACAGCTTCTGCGCCAAGCATTTGAAATTGTCTCTCCAGCACTTCTCCAGACATGACCCGGAACGTCTGTCCTTTAAAATCTGAAACCTTTAGCAATGGCTTTTTTCTGCTTGTCATTTGCTTAAAGCCATTGCTCCAAAAAGCGAGTGCTTTCATTGATTTTTCGTCTAACATATTCAGCATTTCTCGGCCAATTTCACCTGTAAAAACGAATTTTACATGTTTATCATCGCGAAAAAGGAATGGTAAATCCAATACTTTCCATTCAGGAACAATATTCGTCATTTTTGTAAAGCTTGGAGCTGCCATTTGAATCTCTCCACGCTCTAAGGCGTCCAGTTCTTCGCCATCAGGATAAAGAAAACCGTTTGCGTACACTTCTACTTTTACCTTGCCGTTTGTTTTTTTCTGAACTAACTCAGCAAACTTTTGCGCCGCGAGTCCTTTAGGTGTATTTTCGGAAACTACGTGGCTTAAGCGAATAACAATTTGTTCCTTCAATCCTTTCTGCTCATCGTCTTCAGGAATTTTGCTTCCGAATCTCTCATTTTCATAAACTAAAAAGATCATTAATATAAAAACTGTTATGCAGCTTGTAATAATAAACCATCTCAAATTGATCACCCAGTTATTATTTTATCGCGTTAAACGTTAGTAGACTCTCATCTCTATAAGACCATATTTTTTCAAGAGAAATGATAAAGCTCCACCAATTGTAGAAGAGGGCATGTAATGTGTATTTTTGTTTTTGGTTCCATCATACCATTTTTTCAAGATTATTATTAAAATAATGAACATGGAACAATGTGAATGAAGTTTGAAAAAGAGAGATGGTCGTTCATCATTAGGCGTATGTCGATTCGCTGGAAAATTACGGGGTTAATATTTTTTTTGCTGGGCCTCTCTTTATTTCTACTTGGAATTTTTTTAGTAAGAGAATTTATCAAAGCAGAAGAAAATGAATTAAAAGAACAAGCCATGCTGACAGCAAGGACTGTTGCAGAGCTTCCGGAAGTTTCAGAAAATATCTCGCAGGGTGGTGCACGGTCAGAATCCCTTTCTTTAATTGTTGAGAAAATTCGGATGATCAATAATGCAGACTATATAACGGTACTCAATATGGATCGGATGCGTTTGACTCACCCGGTTAAAGGAATGGTCGGAACGATATCTGAAGGTGCTGACGAAGGGCCTGCTTTTGCAGAACATTCCTATACGTCGAAAGCAAAGGGTGAAATTGGAACGGTCATCCGTGCATTTACACCTGTGATGAACAAGGATCATGAACAAATAGGCGTGGTTATTGCAGGGTATAAGATCCCGAGCTTTTTTGAGACATTGTTATCACTCAAAAAACAAATAGTCTGGACGGGTGTGCTTGCATTATTTTTCGGTGGATGGGGTGCATGGCTTCTGGCGCGGCATATTAAAAAGCAAATGTTTCAGCTTGAACCGCATGAAATTGCCAGGCTGCTTGTGGAACGGACCGAAACATTTAATGCCATGCATGAAGGAATCATAGCGATTGATATGGAAGAAACGATTACGATTTTTAATAAAAAGGCTAAAGAGATGCTGGGAATTGATGGGGATGTTGTCGGGAAAAAGATACGGGATGTCCTCCCTGATACACGTCTTCCTGAAATCATAGAATTAGAAAAGCCAATTTATAATAAAGATTTGCAGATCCGGAATTTGGCAATTGTCAGCAACAGGATTCCAATTAAGGTGAATAATAAAACAGTTGGGGCGATTGCTATCTTCCAGGACCGTACTCAAGTAAAAAAACTGGCGGAAGAATTAACGGGGGTTAAAGCTTTTGTAAACGCATTGCGTGTCCAAAACCACGAGCATATGAATAAGCTTCATACGATAGCGGGATTAATTCAACTGGGAAATAAGGAAAAAGCGCTCGAATATGTTTTTGAAATAACGGAGGAGCAAGAAGAGCTGACTCGTTTTTTAAGCAAAAACATTCATGATGACAGCCTTACCGGTTTGTTGCTTAGTAAAGTCAGCCGCGGTAAAGAACTTGGCATTCAAGTTACAATTGACCGCCATAGTTCTTTGAAACAGTTTCCGCCATTTATGGACCATCATGATTTTGTGTTAATTTTGGGGAATTTAATTGAGAATGCATTTGATTCTTTTAAAAATGTGATGAATGATGATAAAGAAGTTTATGTAAGAATTCAGCAAAACGATCAGTTACTATGTATATTAGTAGAAGACAATGGAAGCGGCATACCTGAACATGTCCAGCCGTTTATTTTTGACCAGGGATATTCTACCAAGTCTGAGACCGGACGAGGAATCGGATTATATTTAGTAAAGCAGGTTGTTGAAAAAGGGAAAGGGGATATTCTTTTAGAGTCATCGGTAGGAAAGGGAACATCATTTTCGATAACATTTTCAATGTATACTGAACAAAAGGGGGCAGAAGGGTGATCAAAGTCGTGTTGATAGAAGATGATCCTATGGTACAGGAAGTAAATCGGCAATTTATTGAGAAAGTCGACAGCTTTAAAGTGGTCGGAGTGGCATCAAACGGCTTAGAGGGTATAAATTTGGTTCGATCGAAGAAACCGGAGCTTGTGATCATTGATGTGTATATGCCCCAGCAGGATGGGCTCCAGACTCTTCAGGTGATCAGGACGGAAAGGATAAATGTGGATATTATTCCGATTACAGCAGCCAGCGACATGGAAACAGTCCGCTCGTTTTTACAGCACGGAGCGTTTGATTATATTGTGAAGCCATTTAAATTTGAACGGATCAAAAAAGCACTGGAAAATTACCGGTCTTTTCGAATGAAGTTTGATGAAAAAGAGAGGATTTCCCAACAGGAACTAGATGAATTCTTTTTCCGCAAAGAACAGGGCAATACTTTTGATCTGCCAAAGGGGTTGAATGCCTTGACGCTTACAAAGATTTCGAAATTCCTGGCGGAAACAAAAGTGCCGATTTCAGCAGAGGAAGTCGCTGAAGGGGTGGGGATCGCCAGAGTAACGGCGAGACGCTATCTCGATTACCTTGAAAAATGCGGGCATGTCCAAATCGATTTCCAATACGGCGGCATTGGCCGGCCAATAAACCGATACAAACTAAACAAATAGTGGCCAGGCTCCCTCACTGCTTCACCGCATTAACGTGGTGCGGGCCAGACCCTCACCGCTTCACCGCATTAACGTGGTGCGGGCCAGACCCTCACCGCTTCACCGCGTTAACGTATCGAGGGCCAGACCCCTCATATCCTTTCCTCCCGCCTATTCCTTTACTTGCATTTTTGAGGGTGGAGGAGTAGACTTAGAATTAAATTGAATAGTTTACGGGAGCCCGCGGAAGCAGGCTGAGAGTGCGGCTATTCCGTCGCAGACCGTTTGAACCTGTTGGATAATGCCAGCGTAGGGAAAAGTGCTGAGGATATTTTCGGCTGTAAATTTTACATGATCCTATCAGTCTATTTAGAGACACTTTGCTTACGCAGAGTGTCTTTTTCGCTATTAGAGGCAATCTTCCATTTGCAAAACGTATAGGAAAAAAGCAAAATAAGAAATTCAAAAACTCAAAACGGATTGTTCATATTATTTGCTGGCGGCTCATCAGGTGATTTTCCTCTAACTTGCTAGAAAGGGTGCTTGATCAAGATGAATACTGAAACCATTGCTGCTTCACTTGAGAAAGTGAGAAAAGCGAATCCGCTCGTACATAACATAACGAATATTGTCGTCGCGAATTTTACTGCGAACGGCTTGTTGGCATTAGGAGCTTCCCCGTTCATGGCAGCCGCAAAAGAAGAAGTTTCGGATATTGCGAACATAGCAGGAGCACTTGTTTTAAATATCGGCACGCTGAATCCTAAGACCGTCGAGGCAATGATGTTCGCCGGAAAGGCGGCAAATGAAAAAGGCGTTCCAGTCATTTTAGATCCTGTCGGAGCGGGAGCTACCCCTTACAGGACAGCTGTAGCGAAGAAAATTGTCAATGATCTCAAAATTTCCGTCATCAGGGGCAACGCTGCAGAAGTTGCAAATGTGATCGGTGAAAACTGGTTTATTAAAGGCGTTGATGCAGGGGAAGGCAATGGAGATGTTATCGAACTGACCAAAAAAGCTGCCAGACAATTGGGAACAACCATTGCTGTTACAGGAAAGGAGGATGTAGCTTCCGACGGTGAAACGACATACCTCATCCGTAACGGACATCCAATTTTAACTAAGGTTACTGGTACAGGGTGTCTGCTGACTTCAATTATCGGCGCCTTTTCTGCCGTAGAAAAAAACCTATTAGAAGCTTCTGCCGCTGCATTAGCCTGCTATGGAGTGGCAGCTGAAATCGCGGCTGATAAAACATCTGACAAAGGACCATGCAGTTTTCAAATTGAATTTTTAAACCAGTTAGCCAAACTTTCATCTGATGATATAAGAAACTTAGCTTCGGTTGAACGAGTGTAAAGGAGGCCAGAATCTATGAAAAAAGTACACAAAGCTTTAACGATTGCCGGTTCGGACAGCGGAGGCGGAGCCGGGATCCAAGCCGATTTAAAAACTTTTCAGGAACTAGAAGTTTTTGGCATGTCTGCCATAACAGCTGTTACGGCCCAGAACACTTTAGGGGTTCAAGGTGTTTACCCGCTTTCCGTTCAGGCTGTTGAACAACAGATCGAATCGATAGGTACAGATCTTGGCGCCGATGCAGTGAAAACAGGCATGCTGTTCAACAGTGAAATCATTGAGGCTGTTGCCGGCAAAATCAAAAAATTCGGCTGGAAAAATGTTGTTGTCGATCCGGTTATGATAGCAAAAGGAGGAGCACCGTTATTGCAAAATGAAGCGATCAGCGCTTTGAAAAATCGCTTGCTCCCGCTTGCGGAAGTTGTTACCCCAAATATTCCGGAAGCAGAAGCAATAACAGGAATCAAAATTGAAACGATTGAAGACCGCTTTGAGGCAGCGAAGTATATTTTTGAACTGGGAGCCAGAAATGTTGTCATTAAAGGCGGACACGAAAACGCGAGTGAAGCGGTTGATGTGTTATATGACGGTCGGGAGTTTTACTATTTTAAAAGCAAAAAAATTGAAACTAAGAACACACATGGAACCGGCTGTACGTTTGCTGCAGCGATTGCTGCTGAACTGGCTAAGGGAAATACGGTACAAAATGCAGTCCAAACAGCAAAAGATTTTATCGCTGCCGCAATTGAAAATCAACTGGGAATCGGACTAGGACACGGGCCGACAAATCACTGGGCTTACCGGCAAAAACTAGTATCTGAAAAAAGGTGATATCATGGCTGGAATTTCAAAAGAGAATATGCGGGAGCTGTTAAAAGTTTATTTTATAATGGGGAGCAACAATTGTCTAAAAGATCCTCTTGAAGTTGTAACGGAAGCCCTTCGGGGAGGGGCGACTTTGTTTCAGTTCCGCGAAAAAGGAAACGGAGCTTTGACCGGAGAACAGAAAAAAGATTTTGCCAAGAAAGTTCAAAGCATTTGCAAAAAACACGGTGTGCCATTTATTGTAAATGACGATGTCGGCCTGGCAATTGAATTGGATGCCGATGGGGTCCATATTGGCCAGGAGGATGAATCCGCAGATTCTGTCCGGCAAAAAATCGGCAATAAAATCCTCGGCGTCTCCGCTCACAATCTCGAAGAAGTGCAGGCTGCAATTCAAGCGGGCGCTGATTATGTCGGCATTGGCCCTATCTTCCCGACAGAAACAAAAAAAGATGCTAAACAAGTACAGGGCACCGCCATGCTCCGTTTACTTCGAGAGAAGCGAATCGACATCCCGGCAGTCGGGATTGGCGGTATAAATGCCAAGAATGCCGCACAAGTTGTCGCAGCCGGTGCTGATGGCGTCTCTGTCATATCTGCCATCAGCATGGCCGCTTCTCCTCTGGAAAGCACAAAGCAAATTAAAGAAGCAGTAGTTTCTTTAGCCGGATTGCAAAAATAAATTCTTAAGTTCGAGGAAAGAGTGCTTTTTATAAGGCACTCTTTTTTAAACTCTTCCTTTCGATATTGAAAAAGATGTGGAATAATACTCTTTATAAAATATTCATAAGGAGATCCTACATGTCAGAAAAACAATCAATCATTGCAACATTACAACCGTTTATACAAGAAGCATGGAATAAATCAGGCTTTGAAAATCCAACATCAATCCAAAAGCAGGCGATTCCGCTTATTTTACAAGGAAAAGATGTGATAGCAGAATCCCCGACTGGAACGGGAAAAACACTTAGCTATTTGCTGCCTTTGCTTCATAAAATCGATCCGAATAAAAAAAGCGTACAAGCTGTGATTTTGGCTCCCTCTCAGGAACTTGTAATGCAAATTTTAGGTGAATTCCAAAAGTGGTCTGAAGGAAGCGGAATAAGAGGCGCTTCCTTTATTGGGGGAGCCAACTTGAAGCGGCAGCTTGAAAAATTAAAGAAAAATCCTCATGTTGTGATTGGCACACCGGGGCGTACATTTGAACTAATCAAACAGAAAAAGCTGAAAATGCATGAAGTAAAGATGGTCGTTCTTGATGAAGGCGACCAGCTTCTTATTCCTGAACATGCCGATACCGTTAAAAATATCATTAAAACAACGTTAAGTGACCGGCAGATCGCACTTTTTTCAGCAACACTTGCATCCAAAACAGAAGAAGCGGCAAAGGATCTTGCAAACGATCCTGAAGTCATTCGCGTGAAAAAGGATGAAACAATCGGCTCCTCGAATGTTGAACATATTTATTTTGTTTCGGAGCAGCGAGATAAGATCAAATTACTGGAGAAAGCCGCACGGCTAAAAGGGATAAAAGCACTTGTTTTTGTTAAGGATATCGGCAACTTACAGGTGCTTGCAGAAAAACTTCACTACAAAGAACTCCAAGCAGAGAAATTGCACAGTGAGATGAATAAAATCGAACGCCAAAAAGCATTAAAAAATTTCCGGACAGGAGAAAGTAATTTACTGCTGGCAACGGTTGTGGCAGCGAGAGGCCTTGATATTAAAGGGATTACACATGTGATTCATTTCGACTTTCCGAAAGACTTGAACCAGTACGTGCACCGTTCAGGGAGAACCGGTAGATTTGGCGAAAGCGGCACTGTCATTTCGTTTGTGACAGACAGGGAAGAGCGGGAATTAAAGAAATTCGCTAAAGAGTTGAAAATACCTGTTCATAAAAAAGTCTTTTATAAAGGAGCAATAACCGACGATCATGCGAAAAAAGAAATGAAAAGCTAGGCAGCAAGGCGCCTAGCTTTTTTATGGCGAAGTGAACGAATCGCTGTAAAATAGAAAAAATCGCAATAATACCCGAATTATCGCAGTTAAATTAAAATAATCGCAATAATATCCGAAAAATCGCAATTAAATTGAAAGAATCGCTGTAATATCGAAAAAATCGCTTTTATATATTTTACGGAATCTGCTTTACAGCGAAGCAAAAATATTGCTATGACAAGGAACGGAAGCAAAAAGATCACTTAATTAGGAAACGCTTGCCGGGAATAATAAACAAACGAAAAACCAATACTACTTTTGAAAATTAGTAAAGGAGTCGAGCTGCAATGGGACGTACAAAACCGGCAAATGCAAACGCACAAAGAAACAACAATGCGAAAAAAGGAAACAATCCGAGTGAAGAGTTGGTCGAATTTACTTCACCAAAAAACAAAAAAAATCAAAACAATCCCGAGGATTAACTGATGGGCACCGAAAGAGGATTCGTTCAAACGGACCTCTTTTAATCTTAAAAACCCAGTTGACGAATCAACTCGTTTTTTGTTATACTCCAGCTAATATTATGAATTTTAGAAATTATACTCTTATCAGGAGAGGCGGAGGGACAGGCCCTGTGAAGCCCGGCAACCTGCATGGTTCATTGCAAAGGTGCCAAATCCTGCAGACAGAAGTTCTGGAAGATAAGAGGAGGATATGAACTTTACGCCTCTTCTTTGTGAAGAGGTTTTTTATTATCATGTTCTAATCACCCGTAGTTCCTCACCTATATAGGTGGAAGGTAACGGGCGCTTGGATCTGATTTGTTCTACATAATATGAGCCTCGATAAAGTTTCAATTTTTTTGAAGAAGGTGGAAATGTTGACGGAGAGGTTTGAAACGAATTTATTGCACAGTGTAAAAAAACAAAAACTCCCGATCAAAAGTAAAGTTACCCCGATTTATCAAACTTCCGCGTTTACGTTTGACGATCTTAATGATCTTGAACGATATTACAAGGGAGAAGGCAACTACTTATATACCCGTACGGGCAATCCGAATACTGATGAACTCGGTGAAGCAGTGGCAGCTATCGAGGGGGCTCCAGCAGGTGTTGCGACATCTTCCGGGATTTCAGCGATTCTTGCCGGGGTGCTGTCAGCAGTTAAGAGCGGTGATCACATTGTTGCTGCAGATGACCTGTATGGAGGAAGCTTTCATTTATTAAAAAATGAATTGAACCAACTTGGAATTGAGACCACTTTTGTACCATTTTCAGACCTTCAACAGGTTGAACAGGCGATTCAGTCTAATACAAAGCTCCTTTACACAGAGTCAATTACGAATCCGCTGTTGAGAGTTGAAAATCTTGAAGCTGTTGTGGATCTTGCCAAAAAGTACAATCTTGTCACAATTGTTGATAACACATTTGCATCTCCTTACCATTGCAATCCTTATAAACTAGGGGCAGATTTAGTTATTCATAGTGCGACAAAATATATTGGCGGACACAGTGATATTACGGCCGGTGTGGTTGTCGGCAAAGAAGAGATGGTTGCCAAAGCACGGAAAAAAGTGGTGAATCTCGGTGCGAATGTCAGTCCGTTTGAAGCGTGGCTTACATGCCGTGGATTGAAAACTCTCGCTTTAAGAATGAAAAGCCAGTCTCAGAATGCCAGGAAGCTGGCCGAAGCTCTAAAGACAAATGAAAATGTGGCTAAAGTATACTATCCTTTTGACCATTCAGAAGAAGGCTTTGGGGCGATCGTCACAATCGAGCTATCGAAAATAGTGGATGTAAATAAGTTTTTCCGTGCACTTTCTTGGGTGAAAATTATTCCGACGCTTGCCGGAGTGGAAACGACTGTTTCACATCCGATGTCAACTTCCCACCGTGCTCTGCCTCCTAAAGCAAGAGAAGCATTAGGAATCACGAAAGAAGTTGTCCGTATATCAGTCGGAATTGAACATCCGGAAGACATCATTCAAGTGTTCGAAAAAGCGATTGAAAATTCTGTTTAATGAAAAATTATGTTTGACTTGATTCATAAACTAAATTATAATCCTTTATAAAGTTAACGAATTAATATTTTAATTGATTAAAATTAGAATATCAGCAATCTCTTATCAAGAGTGACGGAGGGATCAGGCCCGATGAAGTCCGGCAACCTTCAAGCAATGCTTGAAAAGGTGCCAATTCCTGCAGACAATTCATTGTCTGAAAGATAAGAGGAGGAACCCCCTCTTCTTATGAAGAGGGGGTTTTTTCGTAAATAGATTTCGGAATAGTAAAAAAACACAAATAAATGTAAGTATTAAACCTACTAAACCAATAAAAATAATTATATTTAGGAGGAAAAAACAATGGCAAAACAATATGATACGTACGATGTAGAGACGATTCTTTTACATGGAGGGCAATCACCGGATCCAACAACCGGTTCTCGGGCTGTTCCGATTTACCAAACAACCTCATATGTATTTCATAACACCGAACATGCCCAGAGCTTATTTTCGCTCGATGAACCTGGAAACATTTATTCAAGAATAGGAAATCCAACAGTCGATGTCCTCGAAAAGAGAATTGCCCTGCTTGAAGACGGAGTAGCAGCAGTTGCCACTTCATCAGGAATGGCAGCAATTGCTTTATCCATTATGAATATTGCTCAGGCAGGTGATGAAATTGTTGCAGCATCCAATCTTTACGGTGGTACATATAATTTATTCGCCGTTACACTTCCGAAATACGGAATTAATGTTCATTTTGTCGATCCAAAAGATCCGGAAAATTTCCGCAAAGCGATTACACCAAAAACGAAAGCTCTATATGGAGAGATTATCGGAAATCCGAGCCTTCATGTTTTAGATATTGAAGCGGTGGCAGAGATTGCGCATGAAAATGGAATTCCATTGATAATAGATAATACGTTTGCCACCCCATACATTTGCAAACCGATTCAATGGGGAGCTGATATTGTCGTTCACTCGGCAACTAAATGGATTGGCGGACACGGTACAGCGATTGGCGGCCTTGTTATTGATGGGGGGCGCTTCAACTGGAATAACGGAAAATTCCCTGGATTCACAGAACCTGATCCAAGCTACAACGGCATCAGATATGCAAATGATTTTGGAACGTTAGCCTTTAGTACAAAGCTGAGAGTTCAGCTGTTAAGGGACTTTGGTTCTTGCTTAAGCCCGCAAAATGCATTCCTGTTGCTGCAAGGGCTTGAAACGCTTCATCTTCGGATGGAAAAACATACTGAAAATGCGTTAAAGGTTGCTCAATTTTTGAAATCTCATCCGGCAGTAGAGTGGGTATCATACCCTGGCCTGGAAGACCACCCTGCTCACGAACTTGCGAAAAAATACTTGAGAAACGGCTTTGGTTCAATTGTGAATTTCGGAATTAAAGGCGGCCGGGAAGCGGGTAAAAAAGTAATCGACCATATAGCTTTATGGTCCCATGTTGCTAATGTCGGGGACGCGAAGTCACTCATTATACATCCGGCTTCAACGACACATCAGCAGTTGAGTGCAGAAGATCTTAAGAAAACAGGTGTCAGTGAAGAATTGATCCGTTTGTCTGTTGGGCTTGAATCGGTTCGTGATCTGATAAATGATTTAGACCAGGCTTTTTATCAGGCGACCGGAATTTCTTCAAAGGGTGCTGAAAAAGGAGATACGGCAGTAAATGACGAGGGGGTTATCCGCTGGGCGCTCCAATCGCCATTTGTCCGGGAAGTTGTTGATGGGAAAGAAATACAGCGGCCAAAAACGCTGGCAATTGTCGGTTTAAGCAGCAACCCGGGGCGTCCGAGCAATCGATTGGCACGGAAAATGAAGCGGCTTGGATATAAAATTGTTCCGGTCAATCCGAGAGAAACAGAAGTACTTGGAGAACAAGCATATCCTGATTTAAAATCAGTTCCATTTAAGATTGACATTGTGCAAATCTTCCGCAGCCCAGAGGCAGCAATTGAGATTGCAAAAGAAGCGGCAGAAGTTCAGCCAAAAGTTTTCTGGCTTCAGGAAGGCGTTATTTCACCAAAAGCAGTGGAAATTGCAAAAGAAGCAGGACTCGAGGTTGTTCATAATCGCTGTACGTATAAAGAAGCGCAGCGCCTCCGAGGAACAATTGTCACTTATGCATGCGAGATTTAAAGATTAGGAGAGAAGAGAGGAGACTAATGAGATGAAGAAATGGTTTGGAATATTGGCAGGATTGCTGCTATTGTTCGGAGTTGCCGGCTGCTCGAACAGCACGGGTGCAAAAGGAGAAAAACCTGAAAAAATTGTGCTTGATTATGCTTACTATTCCCCGACGAGCCTTATTTTGAAAGAGTTTGGCTGGGCTGAAGAAGTCTTTGAAAAAGAAGGTATTAAAGTGGAATATGTTCTTAGCCAAGGCAGCAACAAGGCGCTTGAGTTTTTAAACAGCAAAAGCGTGGATTTCGGTTCAACAGCAGGAGCAGCAGCCTTAATGGCAAAAGCAAAAGGAGCACCAATTGAATCGGTTTATATTTTTTCCAAGCCTGAATGGACGGCGCTTGTAACGAATAAGGATTCTTCAATTCAGTCAGTTAGTGATTTGAAGGGAAAAAAAGTAGCTGCAACCGTTGGTACAGACCCATACATTTTTCTTTTAAGAGCATTGGATGAAGCGGGACTTTCTGCTTCAGATGTACAAATCGTAAATCTCCAGCACAGTGACGGCGCAAGTGCATTGACGACAAAACAGGTGGATGCTTGGGCAGGGCTTGACCCTCATATGGCAAGAATGGAACTTGAAGCTGATACAAAGCTTTTTTATAGAAACGCAGATTTTAACACATACGGAACATTAAATGTTCGCAGCGAATTTGCCAAAAAATACCCTGACTACGTCAAGAAAGTCATTGAAGTTTATGAGAAAGCCAGAAAGTGGGCATTGGAAAACCCTGATAAAACGGCGGAAATTCTGTCAAAAGAAGCGCAAATCAGCCTTGACGTGGCGAAAAAACAGCTTGAGCGGACTGATTTTTCTAACCCGGTGCCTGGAGAGGAGCAAAAGCAGGCACTAAAATCGGCCGGAAAAGTATTGCAAAAGGATGACATCATCAAAGGAGACGCAAAAGTTGATTCGCTTGTCGACGAACTCATTAATCCGAAGTTTGCCGAAGAAGTAATTAAATAAAGCAATACAAGATGCAGCTTTAAAAAGCAGCTCCTTTCAGAAAGGGGGATCATTCAAATGAATAGCAAGTACACAACCGTCACGACACATATTCCTGTTAAAGAGAAAAAAAATTTATCGATTCAGCCAAAAATAAAAGCGGCCGTTTATGGAACCATTGTCCCTCTAGGATTGGTGATTGCTTGGGAGTATCTAAGCAAAATCGGGGTTTTCCCGCAGCATTTACTTCCTGCTCCAACTGCTATCCTTGATACAATTGCAGGAATGTTTCAGGATGGAACTTTATGGAGCCATCTCGGAATCACATTATATCGACTGATTTTTGGATTTCTAATTGGAGTCACTGCCGCTGTGTTACTTGGGGCGTCCGCAGGTTATTTTAAAACAGTAGAAAGCTTGATTGATCCGTTGATTCAGGCTTTCCGCTCTATTCCATCTTTAGCGTGGGTGCCGCTGTTTATTTTATGGATGGGAATCGGCGAGTCTTCAAAAATTGTTTTGATCGCAGTCGGAGTATTTTTCCCTGTTTATTTAAATATTGTTTCCGGCATTCAAGGTGTGGACCGGAAACTGATTGAAGTTGGCAAGGTTTATAATTTCAACTCGTGGCAATTAATTCGCAAAATCATTTTGCCTGCTTCGCTGCCTTCATTTTTAGTCGGAATACGCAGCGGCCTTGGACTGGGCTGGATGTTTGTTGTAGCAGCTGAGTTAATGGGAGCAAGTAAAGGGATCGGGTATTTGCTTGTGTACGGGCAGAATACGTATTCGCCTGAACTTATTATTTCAAGCATTGTCTTGTTTGCGATTTTAGGAAAACTAACAGACTCTCTGTTAAAAAGCCTGGAAGTAAAAGCCCTTCACTGGCAAGATACATTTACGAAAAAAACGTAAAGGAATGAAAAATATGCTGGCTATCGAAAATGTTTCCAGAACGTTTGCAAATGGTGAAACAGGCTTTAAAAACATTAATCTAACCGTGCAAAAGGGAGAGATTATCGGAATCCTCGGAACAAGCGGCTGCGGAAAAAGCACACTTCTGCGTGTTTTATCAGGCCTTGATGAAGGATACGCAGGCACTGTTAAAATTTACGGCGACATTGTCCGTTCTGTCCATGAAAAGATTGGTATCATCTTTCAGGAACCAAGGCTTCTTCCATGGCTGAATGTCATTGATAATGTCGCATTCGGTCTTAATAATAATGAACAAAAGATAGAAATAGCTAAAAAATATATCTCTTTGGTAGGTTTAGCTGGCTTCGAAAATCATTATCCGAAAGATCTTTCCGGCGGGATGGCCCAGCGGGTAGCTATTGCAAGAGCCCTTGTCACCGCTCCGGAAATATTGCTGCTTGATGAGCCATTTAGTGCATTGGACGCTTTTACAAAAATGCAGCTCCAGGATTTGCTCCTGTCAATCTGGGAGCAGTACCAATCTACGATGCTGCTAGTCACTCATGATGTAGATGAGGCTCTCTATTTATGTGACAGAATTATCATTCTCCGCGGACAGCCAGGTGAAATCTTCGACATGTTAACGATTGAACAGAAACGGCCCCGTACAAGAGGAGACGCTTATTTAGGCCAATTAAAAGAAAAAATTATTAATCTTTTAGATTTATCAACGAATTCATAAAGGAGTTTTTCCCATGACTGTTTTAAATCGGTACCATTTGCCCCCAGAAATAGGGGATTACAACCTAAAAGACTATCAGCAAACATACAGCCATTTTGATTGGTCAGAAGTAGAAAAACACTTCAGCTGGAAACAAACAGGACTTGTTAATATGGCCTATGAATGCATCGACAGGCATGTTGTGGAAGGTTATGGAGAAAAAACTGCTCTTTATTATTTGAACGGTGATGAAGAGTATAAACTTTCTTTTCGCGAAGTTAAGGAAAAAACAGACCATCTGGCAACTGTTTTGAAAAAGCACGGGGTGAAAAAAGGAGATATTGTCTTTATTTTTCTTCCTAAACACCCGGATTGTTATTTGACGATGATCGCCGCCATTAAAATCGGGGCGATTGCAGGCCCGTTGTTTGAGGCATTTATGGAAGAAGCCGTGAAAGACAGAATTTCCGATTGTGAAGGTAAATTTTTAATAACAGACCATATTCTTGGGAAACGGGTTCCAAAACATAAGCTTCCTTCTTTAGAAAAAATTTTTATTACAGGCGGACCGGAACATTGCAGAGAAGGCGAAATCTCCCTTCAAGCAGAACTTGAAAATACAGTTCGTGAGGAAAATATCATTGAATGGGTCGATTTAGAAGCAGGACTAAATATCCATTATACAAGCGGATCGACTGGGAAGCCAAAGGGTATCGTACATGCGCACCGCGCGATGATTCAACAATACCAAACTGGCAAATGGGTGCTTGACCTAAAGGAAGATGATATTTATTGGTGTACAGCTCATCCCGGCTGGGTGACCGGCACCGTTTACGGAATTTTTGCTCCATGGCTCAATCGTGCAACCATTGTTGTGAATGGAGGAAGATTTAATGCTCACTCATGGTATAGAACAATTGAAAAAGCGAAAGTATCGGTTTGGTACAGTGCACCGACCGCTTTCCGAATGCTGATGGCTGAAGGAGAAGCTGTCCAGAAACAATATGATTTGAGTTCACTACGCCATATTTTAAGCGTTGGAGAACCGCTGAATCCTGAGGTTATTTACTGGGGTAAAGAAACTCTCGGATTGCGGATTCATGATACATGGTGGATGACAGAGACAGGTGCACAGTTAATCGTGAATTTGCCATCGGAAACGATTAAGCCTGGTTCGATGGGTCGTCCGTTCCCCGGCATTGAAGCGGCGGTTTTAGATGACAATGGAGTACCGCTTCCTCCCGGTGAAGTCGGCCATCTTGCCATAAAGGCTCCATGGCCCTCAATTATGAAGGAAGTTTGGAAAAATGAACAAAAGTACCAATCCTATTTTCCGTTTTCAGGCTGGTATGTTTCCGGAGATCTTGCTGTTATGGATGAAGACGGTTATATCTTCTTCCAAGGCCGAAGCGATGACATGATCAATTCTTCCGGTGAGCGGATCGGTCCGTTTGAAGTTGAAAGCAAGCTAATCGAACATCCGGCAATTGCCGAAGCAGCAGTGATTGGAAAGCCTGATCCTCTGCGCGGAGAGATTGTAAAAGCATTTATTGTTCTCAGGAAAGGGTATCAAGCGGACAATCAATTGCTTGAAGAGATTATTAAATTTGTAAAGCAGAATCTCGCAGCCCATGCAGCTCCTCGTGAGATCGAAATTGTCGATTCACTCCCGAAAACAAAAATCAGCGGTAAAATTTTAAGAAGAGAGTTGAAAGCACGAGAGTTGCAAAAAATGAGCCAGGGCCGATCAACGTAAAAATTGTCTTCACTTCATATAAATCAAAAAAGTTGGGAATAGACAGAGCGGAATCTATCATTAGCGGATCATCGCAAGTTCCTGGCCGATTTTATAAATGGTTTGATCAAAACAGCATGAAAAACAGGAATTACAAGGGAGATGAAAGAATGTCAACCATTCATATTGCACTCTTAGGCTACGGCACAGTCGGAAAGGGAGTTTATCAGACTATTAAAACACATCAAAACCGATTCAAAGCAATACTGGGGAAAGAAGTGAAGATTGAGGCTGTTCTTGTTAAGAATCTTGAAAAGCATAAGCTGCCTGATCAAGATGTGATATTGACAAACAAATTTGAGGATATTATCAATCTTCCTAAGCTTGATGTCGTAATTGACGCGATTGTCGGCAAGGAGCCGGGATTTTCGTATCTTTCACAAGCAATTAAAAGAGGCTGCCACATAATTACGGCAAATAAGCAAATGTTTGCACACTATGGAAGAGAGCTTCTTTCGCTTGCGGAAAAACACGGTGTTTCTGTAGGATTTGAAGCGACCGTTGCCGGAGGAATTCCTGTAATTCAAACGTTAAGGAAGCTTTTGAGCGTAAATCATATCAAAAAAGTTGATGGAATTTTAAATGGGACTTCAAATTTTATTTTAACAAAAATGCGGGAGGAAGGTCTTTCGTTTTCTGATGCCCTTTCGCTCGCTCAGGAAAAAGGGTATGCAGAAGCAGATCCGACTAACGATGTTGAAGGCTTTGATGCTTTTTACAAAGCCATGATTTTGAGTGAAGTGATATATGGGAAACAGCCGGATTGGGAAACAGTTCAGAAACAAGGGATTTCAAGTATCACTCTTGAGCAAATTGAGCTTTTTTCTAAATTAGGTCTGAGGTTTAAACATGTAGCAACACTGGAAAAAACGGCAAAAGGGATTCATTGTTCAGTTAAACCTGTGCTCGTTTCATCCAGCCATCCATTATTTCATGTCGAAGATGTCCAAAATGCTGTATCCATTGATGCAGACATTGTTGGGAATATCAGTCTGCAAGGCCCAGGTGCAGGAATGTTTCCCACAGCTAGTGCCATCGTTGAAGATTTAATTCAATTAGAGGCTGAACGTGCACGGCCTGAAGAAGGTGCAGATCACGAAATTTTCACGCATAAACCTCTGCTGACTTGGGTGCTATATGGGGAAGTGAACAAGTTTGAAATCCCTGATTCCCTCGAAATAATAGGGGAAATAAATTCGAAAACCTTGTTAGTTTTGGCAAAGGAAGAAAGCATTGAAAATTTTCAGAATCAAATAAAAGGCATCACCGTTTATCAGCTGTTAGGGGAGTTTACTTTTTCAAATGCTGAGGAAATCCCTTATTCTACAGCGAAACATTCTATCATTGGTTCATAAAACATATGGCTGGCCCTTACTATTGGCCAGCCTGATTGTTTTTTAACGAACATGCCAATTATGATTTTACAATTAGTTTTTTGCTAACCTATGATTTCTTCGTGTGATCTTCCTCTTCAGGTAAAAGGTCCACTTTAATTGAATCTTCCACGTTTAATGCTTGCCGTACAAAGTAGAAATGGACTCCGCCAACTATCCCTAAGCAAATGACAAATCCAATTGTGGTAATCCATAATATAACTATAAAAATCCCTCCCTTTGTTAGAAAGATATGCGAAGTTTCGCATCTTTTTTCCATGTGATTGAATAAAAAAAGGGTTATTGGCAATTGTAAAGAAATTATATAGATAGAATGAAGGAAAGGGTGACGGAACAAAATTCTCTGACGACTATGCTGCAAGATTTCATTCACAATTTACGAAAGGAGAAACATAAAATGAACTTTAAAACAGCTGATTTGTGCGATGATTATTCAAATGAACTGGAAGTTTGCGCTTTGGAATTTAATTCCTATGGAAAAAAGACAGCCTTTTACGGCCCAATTTATACCGTAAAAGTTTTTGAAGATAATGTTCTTGTAAAGGAAGCTTTAGAGAATGTACCTGCAGGGAGTGTACTCGTTGTCGATGGAGGAGGATCGAAACGCTGTGCACTTCTTGGAGATCGCCTTGGAGAGATCGCCGAAAGCCGGGGTCTTGCCGGTGTCATTATTAATGGATGTGTTCGCGACAGTGCTGAACTGAAAGACTTAAATGTTGGAATTCTAGCAATTGGCAGCAACCCATTAAAAAGCAAAAAAGAGGGTAAAGGGGAAAGGAACGTTTCCATTGCTTTCGGGGAAGTAGAATGGACGCCCGGAAAATTTGTGTACGCAGATGAAGATGGTGTGATTGTTTCAAACAAAAAGTTATTTTAAAGAGTTTGTTTGATAGGGGGTCTGGCCGGGAGGGCCAGACCCCCTAAGTCTTAGGTCTTAGTTGAAAATAAAGCTCGGGATCGTTATAGAATGTTGGTTCCAAAGGTAAGATGAAGTCATAGAAAGGAGGAAACGAAAAATGAAAAAATTTGGTTTGATTGTAGCAGGCGGGATTGCTGCGATGGTGTTGATTGCGCAACTTGGCCCGATGATCGGTTTGGCTGCCAGCTTACTGATTCTATATTTAGTTGTAAAACAATTTCTAAAAACGGAATCAACGCTAGGAAAAATTGGCTGGGGGATCGTCGGGTTTGCGGCTTTGATGGCTTCCGCATCAAATGTTCCAGCTATTCTTGGAGTCGCAGCTGCATATGTGTTATACGTTGTCTACAAAAAATGGAACGAAGACAAAATGGTGGTAAAAAAAGAAAACGACCCGTTTGCCAACTTTGAAAAGCAGTGGGCAGAATTAAATCGTTATTAATGGTTAAGGAGGATTCAAAATGACAAATTTAATTACACGTATTAAAAATTCGGTTATGGCAGATCTTCACGAGGTATTGGATCAAAAGGAGCAAAAAAATCCAATTGCATTGCTTAACCAATATTTACGCGAGTGTGAACATGAAACTGAGAAAGTTCGCAAATTATTGGAAAGACAATATACATTAAAAGAAGAGTTTACACGTGAATATCATCATGCACTTGAATTAGCAGAAAAACGCAAACGCCAGGCGGAAATTGCTTCAAAAGCAGGAGAAACCGAGCTTTATGAATTTGCTTCCCGCGAACAACATCAATATGAGGAACGTGCGGCAAGATTAAAAGAAGCACTGCAAACTGCATTACAGCAGCTAAGTGATCTCGAACGAAAATACGAAGAAATGAAGCACAAATTAAAAGACATGCACATTCAAAGAATGGAGCTAATGGGACGTGAAAACGTAACCCGCGCCTATCACCGAATGAATAAAGTCCTTGAAAACAATGCTTATTCAAACAAAGCTTATTCACGGTTCCATGAAATTGAATCTTATCTTGACCGTTTGGAACACCAAGTAAACAGCTCCTATTACCGCAGCACAATCGATGCCCGCATCGCCCAGTTGGAAAAAGAAATGAATAAAGAAGAATCGCATTCTCAATTGTAATAGAAACTGGTATTCTAAAAGGCGTAGAGCTCTGCGCCTTTTTTCATTAACCAATTTTTCCTAAGCTAGAAGAAGGGAGGAAACCACTATGATAAACAAACTTAAAAGCGACTATATCAGCTGGATTCTGCTTATTGGTTTCGTATTGCTTTTTATGGAAATCTCTTTTTTCAATAAGGGGATTATTTTCTCTCTTCTTGTGGCAGGTGGAATGATCTATTTTGGTCGAAAAATAATGCCTGGAACTTTTGGAACCCTTCTGTTCTGGGCAGGATTGATTTTTTTCGCTGCAAGCATACTTGGAATGATCACGTTTCGCTTCTTTCTTCTTGCCATTCTGATTCATTTAATCATTCAATTTTCTCAGTCCAAGCGCCATCCGGAAAAAATAATCCCCATCATAAAAGAAAATGAAAAATCTCAGGCAGGGGAAAAAACGGTAATTAAAAGGAAGCCTGTCCTTGAAAATATTTTTTTCGGACAGCAAAAAACGCCCGAACATGTTTATGAGTGGAATGATATCAATATTCAAGCAGGATTTGGCGATACAGTCATCGATTTAAGCTATACGGTACTGCCAAAAGGCGAAACAGTAATTGTTATAAGAAAAATGATCGGGAATGTTCAAGTGCTCGTGCCGTATGACCTGGAAGTGAGTGTGAATCACTCAAGTTTAGCCGGTTCAGCGATCATCTTTGATCATAAAGAAGAAAAGATTTTTAATCAGAACCTGCACATCCAAACCCCGGATTATAACAACCAGGAACAAAAAGTGAAAATCTTCACCTCTTTCATTGTAGGTGAATTAGAGGTGAAGCGGGTATGAATATTGTCCAGCGCCAAATTATTTGGGGAGCAGGTATCTCGATCATTATTTTCATTTTAATTACAGCGGCAATGATTGCTGCATTTCCATTGCCGGATTGGTCGCAATTATGGAAACGTGAATTAATGGACATTCCTTTTATTGTTTTTTTACCGAGCGTCAGTATTGCAATTGGCATCATTTTTGGGCTTATTTCCGGAATATATTGGCGCAAACACATTCAGACGGTTGAATTCTACCTGCATCAGATAGAAGAAGGAAGGCCTATAGATGGAATGGAACAGAACTCATTAGTTGAACTTGAAATAATTAATCAAAGAATCCAAAAAATCCAAAAACAGATTGTTGAACAAACGAAGCTTTCACAACGGCTTGCAACGGAGAAAGTAGAGGATCAGGAAAACAGAATTCAGGAAATCATTTCACAAGAACGAAACCGGCTGGCACGGGAACTGCATGATTCAGTCAGCCAGCAGCTGTTTGCGGCGTCCATGCTCATGTCCGCCATCAATGAGGGTAAGCCTTTATCGGATGATCGGGAAACAAAACAATTAAAAATGGTGGAGGAAATGATTCATCAGTCCCAGCTGGAAATGCGTGCTCTTCTTCTCCACTTGCGTCCTGTTGCGTTAAAAGGAAAAACGCTTAAAGAAGGAATTGAAGAATTATTAGTCGAATTATCCCAAAAAGTAACAATGAAAATCCACTGGAAACTCGAGGAGTTTCCAATGGATAAAGGTGTTGAAGACCATTTGTTCCGAATTTTACAGGAGTCTGTATCAAATACCCTCCGCCACTCAAAGGCAACGAAGCTTGAGGTTCTACTTATTCATCGGGATGATCTTATTATTCTTCGGGTCTCGGATGATGGAGTCGGGTTTGATGTAGAAGAAACAAAAGCAGGATCTTACGGAATCCAAAACATGTATGAACGGGCAGTAGAGATTGGCGGAACGTTAAAAATTGTCAGTGTTAAACAGAAAGGCACACGTCTGGAAGTAAAAGTTCCTATGATGATTGAAGGTGATACCGATGATTAAAGTGTTGTTTGTAGATGATCATGAAATGGTTCGAATCGGGGTTTCCTCTTACCTCTCTGCCCAGCCGGACATTGAAGTCATTGGAGAAGCAGATAACGGGAAAACGGCAGTTCAAATGGCTTTAGACTTGCGTCCGGATGTTATTTTAATGGATCTTGTGATGAAAGAAATGGATGGAATTGAGGCAACGAGAAAAATCATTGAAAGATGGCCCGAGGCTAAAATCATCATTGTAACTAGCTTTTTGGACGACGAAAAAGTGTATCCTGCACTGGAAGCAGGTGCGACAAGCTATATGCTTAAAACTTCGAAGGCAAGTGAAATCGCCAATGCAATCCGGGCTACATACCACGGCCAATCCGTACTTGAACCGGAAGTAACAGGAAAAATGATGATGAAAATGAGGCAAAAAAATTCTTGTGAACTTCATGACGAATTAACAAGCCGTGAAATGGAAATTCTGCTCTTGATGGCTGAAGGAAAAACGAACCAAGAAATCGCCGATGAGCTTTTTATTGCATTAAAGACAGTAAAAACCCACGTAAGCAATATTTTAAGCAAGCTCCAGGTCCAGGATCGAACCCAGGCTGTTATTTATGCATTTAAGCATTCGCTAGTTAAATAGTTTTTTAAAAAACAAAACTGCCTGTCCTATTAAGTGAAGGACAGGCAGTTTTTCATTTTTAAAATTATGAGAAATTTCAGTGCGCGTTTTTATTAATGAACACCCTTCATGTATTTTGTCATAACAGGTGAAATCATAAATAAAATACCACCTAAAATGACAGATATTACACCAATAGCTCCAAAGTAAACAATTTCAGTTTCTGGTTCATAGAAACGGACGATTTGTGCGTTAATTGCCTGAGCAGACGCACTTGTCAAGAACCATAAGCTCATTGTTTGGGCCGAGAAAGCTGCCGGCGCCAGTTTCGTTGTCGTTGATAGTCCGACAGGAGATATGCACAATTCCCCGAGAACAACTAGGAAAAAGCTCAGCACAAGCCATAACGGATTCACTAATGTTTCTGTACCGTTTACATATGACGGTATGATCATGACAAGGAAGGATAAACCGGCAAAAAGTAAACCGAGAGCAAACTTTTGTGTAGTTGTTGGCTGACGTTTTCCCATTTTAACCCAAAACCAAGCAAATACAGGTGCTAGAAAAATAATAAACAGCGGATTTAATGATTGGAACCAGGAAGATTGAATATCCAAACCGGCAAAATGCAGCTGTGTACGCTTGTCTGCATATGTCGCCAAAATAATGGATCCCTGCTCCTGGATAGCCCAGAATACGATTGCCGAAATAAATAGCGGAATATAGGCAATAAGCCTTGAACGTTCCACTTCTGTTGTTTTCGAGCTGCGGTACATAAAAATAAAATACAAAGTAGGAATGACAATTCCAAGGATACTAACAAGGAGCGTAAACCTGTCGATTGTTAAAATGCCAGTTGGAATGGTAATTCCAACTAAAATAATGATAATTAATGCGCCAATTCCTATTTTGGTAAATACGCTTTTTCTTTCTTCTTTTGTTAAAGGATTTGGAACATAAGTGCCTGCAAGTCCAAGGTTCTTCTTTTTCGTTAAAACAAAAACGATCAGTCCTAAGAACATACCGATTGCTGCAAGGCTGAATCCGAGATGGAAATTATATTTCTGGCCAACTGTACCTACGATCAGCGGAGAGAGAAATGCACCAAGGTTAATACCCATATAGAAAATGCTGAATCCGGAATCTCTCCGAGCATCTTCATCGCTGTATAATTCCCCCACGACAGTGGACACATTCGGCTTTAGTAGTCCGGTACCGATGACAATCAATCCCATTGAAATAAATAAAGCAGTGATGCTTCCAGGTAAAGATAAAACAATATGCCCAAACATGATTAGAATACCGCCGTAGAAAACGGTCTTCGCAGTACCAAACAGGCGGTCAGCCAACCAGCCTCCGATAATGCCGGACATGTAAACTAAAGATCCGTAAACGGCCATAATTGACGCTGCAGTTGCTTCATCAAGCCCTAATCCGCCTTTAGAGATTTCATAATACATATAGTAGAGAAGAATCGCTCTCATACCATAATATGAAAAACGTTCCCAAAACTCAGTAAAAAATAGAGTGGATAATCCTTTAGGGTGCCCAAAAAAACCTTTCTGGGGAACGCTTTCAAGAATTTTGTCTTTGTTATTCGTTGACATCATACAACCTCCTTATTCAACATATTCCATAATACTTTTTTAAAATTGTATTGTCAAAATATTATTTCAGTATAACAATAAATTCCATGAAAGATACTTTTTCTTTCTTCCATGATTAATTTGTGTAAAAAGTGAAAAATCATGAACAGCACTTCGGCTCATTTTACAAAGTTCAAATAATCTTGATACTTGTCTCATATGTTTATAAAGAATCAATCTTTATTAAGGAGAGACAACATGAGTTCTTTTTTAAAAGGAACACTGCTGTTAGCAGCAGCAGCTTTTTTTAGCGAGTGTATCGAATTTCTTGTGAATATGGTCCTTGCAAATGAACTGGGGGAACGGGGGATGGGATTGTATATGTCCATTCTTCCTTCCATCTTTTTTATCGTTTTGCTTGCAAGTCTGGAATTGCCGATATCCATCTCAAAATTTATTGCCGAGCGGGATGGCAAATACCATAAAAGCATGCTTCAGCATGCAATCCGATTAACCATCATTTTTACCGCTTGCTTGTTTATTGTAACGGCTATCCTTATCCCGCATATTCCAATATTTCAGCATTACCATCCACTTTTAAAATGGCTTGTCATTTTTCTTATCCCAGTCGTCTCATTTTCTTCGATTGCAAGAGGATTTTTTATGGGAAAACAGCAAATGGGGAAAATAGCTGTTTCCAATTTTTTGCGGAAAGTGGTCCAACTCGGCCTTCTCGTACTCGTTTATCAGCTTTTTCAATTTGAAATGGAAACAGCGCTCCTTGTTGCGTTTTGTACATTGGTTGGAAGCGAATTTATCGTTTTTGTGTATTTGATTCACATGTTTCTCGTTCAGTTTCAACACTTAAAGCAGGGGCCACAAAATATCATTAGTAAGAAAACCGTTTTGCAAAACTTGATGGCCGTGTCGATCCCGACTACTGCGATGCGGATTTTTCATGCATTTACCAATGCTATTGAGCCGTTTTTGATCAAAGCAGCATTAGTTCGGTCAGGCTTCAATGAAAATCTGGCAACAGAGCATTTTGGGATGTTAGCAGGGGTAGCAATAACGATTGGATTTTTCCCGGCATTTATTGCTCATTCGCTGCTTACCATGCTCATTCCAACTGTTTCAAAAGCGTATGCAAAAAAAGAAACACTTCGGATGCAAAGACTGCTGCAGCAGGTGATGATCCTAACATTTTCGTATGGAACTTTTGCGGTGATCATTATGTATTTTCTTGCCGAGCCTCTTGCCAGTTTGTTTTTCCATTCCGCAACTGCAGCGGGATATTTGCAAATGCTCTGGCCATACTTTTTATTCCACTTTTTTGTCATTCCGATGCAGGCGTATCTAATCGGCCTCGGCCTTATGAAAGATACCTTTATTCATTCCATTTGGTCTACCGTGATTTCCTTTTCGCTTATGTATTTTCTCGGGTCTCTTCCAGATTTTCAAATGGGAGGAATTATTATCGGTTTGAATACGGGAGCTGTATTATTGGCTCTGATGCATTATTTAACAATATGTAAAAAGATCGGCATTTCATGGAGTTTGAGAACCTATCCAAGAAATATTTAATTGCAAAAAAAATAAAAAGGTGCAGATCAAATTGGTCTGCACCTTTTTACTCAATATGGATTTCAAGGATTCCCAGGATCTTGTCTAGAATGTATCTAGTCATTCAAAGGTGTTTTTTTCTAGTTGACATTGCCCTTGTTTTTTCCTATAGTTACTACTGACAATTCTATAAAAATATATCCCGTGCTGACGGGAGAGGTTCATAGCACTAACCCTCTTTAAAAAACTATGGCTTTGATGAAAATCAACCATATCTTGAGGAGATATGGTTTTTCTTTTATGTAAGTGCACGACATAAACCTCTCCTTTATGACACGGATTCATATAAGGGAGGCTTTTTTTTATGTCTGGAAGAAAACAGGAAGAATTGAAAGATTTAACGCTGCTTGGAAATCAAGGGACGAAGTATGTGTTCGATTATGCACCGGAAGTGTTAGAGGCGTTTGATAATAAACATCCGAATCGTGATTATTTTGTAAAATTCAATTGTCCGGAGTTTACGAGCTTGTGCCCGATAACTGGCCAGCCTGATTTTGCGACCATATATATCAGTTATATTCCTGATAAAAAAATGGTCGAAAGCAAATCTTTAAAACTATATTTATTCAGTTTCCGCAACCACGGAGACTTTCATGAAGACTGTATAAATATTATTATGAATGATTTGATTGACTTAATGGACCCGAAATATATCGAAGTGTGGGGGAAATTTACTCCTAGAGGCGGCATTTCCATTGACCCTTATGTAAACTACGGCAGACCGGGCACAAAATATGAACAAATGGCAGAATATCGCCTGATGAACCACGATCTTTACCCGGAAAAAATTGATAATCGCTAAAAGAAGAATATTAATGGATACTGGGATCCCAAGGTTTGTCATGGAAGATGGAAACAAAAGGAACAAAGTGGATCGCTTTGTTCCTTTTAATATTTAATCGTAAAAGATGTAAAACCGCTGATTTCATTTGTTTCTTCTGTTTCTATATGGCTGACCCTTGAAAAAGGGTTTCCTTCCTTAATGCTTTTGAGAAAAAGTACTAAGTCATCCTTATTTCCTTCTGCGATGATTTCTACATTGCCATTAGACAGATTTCGCACCCAACCTGTTATACCATACGTATTGGCCTTCATTTGTGTAAAATAACGAAAGCCCACTCCTTGAACTTTTCCTGAAACAATGATCCGTAATTGTTGTACCATAACGTTTCCCCCTCCGATTATAAAATTACGGATTTCATAAAAGTGACAGTAGCTTTTATCCTCCCATATTTACGGGAAAGTTGCAATGACTCTTGTCACACTGCGGGGGTCTTTTCAAAAAAAGATCATGCCAAAAAGGGTGCATGATCTTTTCAAAGGTGTTTTTAAAAAGCCCAGTTGCCGCTCCTGAATACAGGCTCTGATTTTCTGTCAGCTGTAATTCCATCAATATCCATTTTTGCTGAACCGATCATAAAATCAACGTGCGCGATGCTTTCATTTACACCATTTGCTTTTAATTCTTCTGATGACATTGATTTTCCGCCTTCAAGACAAAACGCGTACCCACTCCCGATTGCAAGGTGGTTAGAGGCGTTTTCATCAAATAAAGTATTATAGAACAAAATGTTTGATTGGGAGATCGGCGAGTTATGCGGAACAAGTGCAACTTCACCAAGGTAGTGGGAGCCTTCGTCCGATTCGATCAACCGTTTTAATATTTCTTCTCCTTCTTCAGCTTTCACTTCGACAATTTTTCCATTTTCAAAAGTAAGCGTAAAGTTATTGATGATATTTCCGCCGTAGCTCAAAGGCTTTGTACTTGAAACATATCCGTTTACTCCATCTCTGTGCGGAACGGTGAATACTTCTTCCGTCGGCATATTGGCCATGAAATCGATGCCTTTTTCATTTACGCTGCCTGCACCTACCCAAAGATGTTTTTCCGGCAATTCGATTGTTAAATCTGTACCGGGAGCTTTGTAATGCAGCTTTTTATACCGTTTGCTGTTCAAATATTGTACTTTTTCGTGAAGGGTTTCATTATGTTTTTTCCAGGCTTCAACAGGGTTATCCAAATCAGTGCGCGTCGCTTTAAAAATAGCATCCCAAAGCATTTGGACCCTTGTTTCTGCAGGTTCATGAGGGAATACCTTTTCCGCCCATGCCTCTGATGGAGCAGCGATGACAGTCCAGCTGATTTTATCGGATAGGACATATTTGCGGTAGTTCGCGAGTGCTTTTCCTGCTGCCTTTTGAAAGTTGGAAATGCGCTCCGGATTTACTCCTTTTAATAAATCAGGGCTGGAAGAAACAATTGACATAAAGGCCGCACCTTTTTCTGCTAATTCTTCGGTTTCCTTTGCCCGCCACTTAGGATATGTAAGAAAAGCTTCATCAGGAGCCAAATCATATTTGATTCTTGTGACAATATCGTCGGACCAATTAACGACGACATTATCCGCACCGGTTTCGTAAGCTTTTTTTACAACAAGCCTTACTAATTGTGCAGCATCGATCGCTGCGTTAACCACGAGCGTTTGCCCTTTTTGAATATTGACACCGACTTTGACTGCCAGTTCAGCGTATTTTTCTAAATTCGTTTGAAAATCATTCATCTTTTTTATTCTCCTTATCAGAATCTTTTTTAATATTGTACTCGATTCTACTCTTAATATGAAACTCTGTGAAAGTTGTTCCTAAACCGATCCTTTTTCAATTGTCCTTATGCGATTGCCTTCGTATACTTTGAACATTAACCAATAAAGAAAGCCGCTCAATAATGATAATAAAGAAAGAACTGCAACTGTCCAATCATATCCAATCCAAACGGTCATTGGGATCGATATTGGGGCAATTGTTCTCCCGATTGTGAACCTTAAAATTGCGGCCGCAAAATATTGGCCCCTCATCTGTTCAGGAGCAATTTTTGAAATGAAGCTTTGCTGAATGCCTGCCGTCATCAGTTCTCCGACGGTAAATAGTAACATTGCAAAAATCAGCCCCCAAATCCACTCCAATTGCCCGAATAAGTAGATGGCAATCGCATATGTGACCGATGATAAAATAAACACATTTTGTTCCCTAAATTTCGTCATCCATTTTGTTACAAAGACAGTAAACAAAGCAACGAGAAAACCGTTCTCGGACAGAAGGATTCCAAATGCTTGTTCACCGCTTACAGTTAAAGAACAATTTCCAAAAGAAAGGATTGTTTGTTGATCGATAACCTCTTTCGTATAAACCGGAATAAGCAAATCAAGCTGCATAAAAGTTTGGGCCACTAATATTCCTGCTAAAATGTATAGTAAGAAGGTTTTATCCTTTATAATAATCTGATAATCTTTCAACTGGTTTTTTAGGAAAGAATACCACTTTTCATTCTCATTTGATGTGATTTTATGCTGATTGGGGGCAGTTTCCCGCGTCCATTTTACAAAAATGAAAGCAAGCGTCATACAACTGAAGCCGGCAACGAGCAATAATTCATTCCAGTAATTTGCATAAAAAATAGCACCGAGAATCGGACCGACAACAACGGCAATATTAATAGAAGTATAGAAAACTGCAAATACACTGCTTCGGTGTTTTTCTTCAACGACATCCGCTACCATCGCTTGGCTTGCAGGCCAATAAAAGGAACTGAAAATTCCTACAAGGGTAAAACTAAAAAATGCGAGCCAGGGAGAGGAGAGGCCAGGGATGTTTGCCAGCGCGAATAAAAGAAATGAAAAGCCCTGCCCGAAAGCTGACAACACCATCATTTTCTTTCTGCCGTATCGGTCAGCACAATAACCCCCCATTAAATTTGCAAAAACTGAAAAAAGCTGGGAAAAAATGAAGAGAAATCCTACTTTGTCTTTTCCAAACTCATCAGCAAAGTAAATCGTCAAAAACGGAAAGAACATCCAAAAAGTAATATTCATGAGTGCTTCTCCGAACAGGCGAACTTTCAGGTTTTGATCCCAGTCTTTGATTCTCATTAAAAACTCCCCTTTTTGGTCAATAAAGCTATCATACTACTGAATGAATTAGTCAATCAAACCTTTCAACTAATCGAAACAATTTGAATGAACAAAATATATCCGGTGCCCCGGCAAATTGAAAAGAAAGAATGCCACTTCTGTCTAAAAGCATGGTATCCTTATTTGGAAGGGAGAACGATATGTTGAAGAAGTTTTTTTTGATGTTTTTAGGATTAGCAATTTTAACTGCTTGTGCAAATGAGAAAACGACAAAAGAAGATGAAACTCCAAAAGCAGAGTTACAACAAACATTTACGAAGGAAGACTGGATCCGTGAAAGCGGAATTCAAGATGATATAGAAACGACTGAAAAACCAACGATTGAAGTGCTTCATTTATCCGGGGGAAAAACTCCGGAAATAATAGCGACTTATACAACCATTGATAAAAACAAAGTACAAAAAGGCGTTTTAATGGCAAAAAGCTACAATGAGGAAAATAATAAATGGGAAATCTTTTTTAAGGAAGAAGTTCCCGGTGCAACTCGTTTTGCTATAGCAGGACCGCTTACCATTGACCAAAACGGAAAACGGGAAACGAGGCTTGTTGTTGAACACCAGCAAAAAGCAGGCACAACAAGCCAAACAGAAGCCTGGTTGTACGGTTATGATCAAAATTCCCTCCAGAAGCTTCAAAAACTAAAAAGTGAATACGTTCAATCCGGGGAAGTGAAAATTGAGGATAATTTGCTCGTATTTAAAGGGAAAGAGCAGCAAGAGACTTTTCACTGGGAGAATGAAATTTTTAGAGGCAGCCCGCAATTTTTCAATGTACGGAATCATTTGAAAGAAAATTGCGATGTTTTATTAGAATATGAGACTTTAGGGGAAGAACTGCATGTAAAAGGAATATCAGATCATACGATAAGAGTAAAGCCTGGCGATACAATTGGGATCAGGCAGTCCGGACTTGTCAAAGGAACGGTACAAATTCGCCATAATTTAGCAGAAGAAGAGGATGAAGGACAATTTATTATTACGGTTGAGGATCATAACCGTGAAATTGTATTTGACTACGAAAATGGAAAGCAAGTTGTAAAAATTACGATTCAACTCCGAACAGAACTCGAAAAAAAGGCGAGTAAATCTGTTTATTTTGACCACACTTTTTCAGATGAAATAAGAAACGGCAGGCTGAAGGGGGTTCCTTATTCGATCGGCACACTGGTTAAACTGATTAAAGATGAGAAAGGAACACCAGATTTTGAGGAAAATTGGAACGGATCACTTGTTTTTGGCTACAGTGACCATGTTTATGGCTATTTACAATCTGATCAGCCATCTATTCACTTCATAAGCTATTTTCCAAAGAAAGAAAAGCTTTATATGAAAGATGCAGAGAAAATCATGGGGCTTCCTGCAGCAGAAGGAATCAGTGAAATGGACGGCCATTATTTTCAAACGTATATCATTAGCGGCGGAAAAGAATTATGGCTTGAAGGATCTTCTGAATCAAAAGACGATCCAATCAAGGAAATAAGGTTGATTCAAAAATAAGAAATGGCATGAAAACATTATAAAGGCAAATAAGAACCAGGCGAGCATTCGCCTGGTTAATTGAGTTAAGGCTTATAAATCGGACTGAAGGCTCATTTATCGGAACGACGGCTCATAAATCCGGATAAAGGCTAATAAACGAGAATGACGGCTCATAAATCAAAAAGAAGGCTGATAAGTCAGAACGACGGCTCATAAATCGAAATAAAAGCTCATAAACGAAATTGAAGGCTTATAAGCCAGAATTTAAGCTCCTAACCATCCCGGATTTGATTAAGTCCGTATAATTGTGTAAAAAGAAAAAGGGTCAAATTAATCCCTTTTGGTTACAATGTTTTAATGCCTACATAAAACATTGAAAAGGAGATTTAATTATGACCCAATTACAGTTTACCCTAAATATGGACCTTTTAAAAGATTCGGTCATGAATTCAAATATTGATGCGGTAGTTAAATCAACCATTGTTTTAGTCTTGAATGAGTACATGGAAAAAGAGCGTGATGAGTATTTACAGGCTAAGGCTTATGAGCGCACCTCCGAACGCCAAGACTACCGAAATGGCTACTATGACCGTGACTTTATTGTAAGTATTGGAAAGATTAAATTAAGAGTTCCCCGTACACGTAATGGTGACTTTTCACCATCTGTTTTTGAACGCTATGCGCGTGTGGACCAAACCTTTGTCTTATCCATGCTCGAGATGGTTGTAAATGGAGTGTCTACACGCAAAGTGACGAATGTTGTAGAACAATTATGCGGGGAAAAAGTTTCGAAATCCTTTGTTTCATCCTTGACAGAAAAGCTTGATCCAGTTGTCAAACAATGGGCAAACCGACCGTTAAATGTCCAATATTACTCTTATATTTTTGTAGATGCCATGTATATCAAAGTGCGTGAACACCATAAAGTCGTCTCTAAAGCGGTGTATATTGCGACCGGCATTAACCAGGACCAAAAAAGGGAAGTGATCGGTTTTAAAATCGATCATAAAGAAAGCTATGAAGCATGGCGGGAATTTTTGAGTGAGTTAAAGTCAAGGGGGTTGCAATCCCCCAAGCTGGTGATTTCAGATGCCCATAAAGGATTAAAGAAAGCGATAGAAAAGGAATTTATCGGAACATCATGGCAGCGTTGTACCGTTCATTTCAAACGAAATATCATCGAAGCATTGCCTAAAAAAGGCATGGGAGAGGTCATTGTCGATTTAAAAAGGATATTCGAAGCCGTTACGGTAGAAGATGCCCGTTTCTTTCGCAATGTGTTCTTTAAGAGCTATGAAGAGAATCCGAAACTTGAAAAGGCACTGGAGATATTAGATGAGGGCTTTGAAGACGCCATCCAATATTTAAGTCATCCCGCAAAATGGCATCGCTTAATCCGTAGCACCAACTCTCTGGAACGATTAAATCAGGAAGTTCGCCGTCGTGAAAGGGTGATCCGCATATTTCCAAATACGCAGTCTGCCTATCGGCTGATTGGAGCTGTCTTAATGGATTATGATGAGGAACAAGCCAAGAAAAAAAGCATTTTTGCGAAAAACGAGAATGTCCCGCGCGAGCGCGAAATTTAATTTGATTGGAAGGGGGTACCCCCTTCCAATCAAATTAAATAAATAGGCTAAAACCTTGTAATTAGTATTTTACACAATATTAAGGACTTGACTCCGGATTTGGCATTTATTCTTTATCTTCCAACGCCTGCTTCAATAAATCTCCCAAACTTGTTCCAAAGGGCTCATTTTTTTGGCTGTATTTCTGAATCAATTTTCGTTCCTCACGCTTTGTTACGGCTTTTTTCTTTTCTTCCGCTTTTTCGACGACATTACATGGGCGGCATTGGAAATAGACTCCGGCTTTGCCTGCGTGAATTTCCATCCGTTTTTTGCATTGCGGGCAGCGCCGTTTTGAAAGTTTCGGATCTTTATGTTTACGGAAACGGCATTCCATATTCGAACATACTAAAATTCGGCCTTCTTTTGTCGACCGTTCTTTTAAGAACGAACCGCATTCTGGACATTTTGAACCAGTCAGATTATGGGCCCGATAGGAGCGGTCGCTTTTTTTAATTTCAGAAACTAGATGTTCTGTTTGCTTGCGAATATTTTGCAGAAATGTTTTCGGATTTCCTTTGCCGCGGGCAATCGCTTCAAGTTCCTTTTCCCAGCGGGCAGTCAACTCCGGAGATTTTAATTCTTCGTTAACGAGTTCAATCAGCTGTTTCCCTTTCCTTGTCGGATAAATCCTTCCGTTTTGGCGTTCAACTACCTCTGTTTCGACAAGCCTTTCAATAATGTCCGCCCTTGTTGCCGGTGTTCCGAGACCATACTTTTCCATCTGCGAAAGAATGTCGGCTTCCGAATACCGAAGCGGGGGCTCGGTCAGCTTTTGATCCATCACCACATTTTTAACCGTAAAAGATTGGCCTTTTGTAAGGTCACCAAGCTGCTCGTTGTCCGGCTCATCGTCATTTTTGCCAAGAACTGCTTTAAATCCGGGATCGACAACTACGGTTTCACGGGCGGAAAGTGTTTCTCCGTTTACGTCAAAGACCGCATGGACAGTTTCATATTGGTATGCTGGATAAAACAGCGCCAAAAAGCGGCGGGCAATCAGATCATAAAGTTTTCGTTCATCGGCGGAAAGGTCGCTAATATTCAAGCATTCTTCCGTCGGGATAATGGCATGGTGATCGGTGACTTTTTCATTATTAAATACCCGTCTTGCGATGACTCGCCCCTTGTTGGCAAGCAACGGACGAACTTCTTCTTTGTAGCCTGAAGACATTGCCTGAAGGCGGTCAAGCATAGTAGCTTCCATGTCCGTTGTTAAATAGCGGGAGTCTGTTCTTGGATAAGTCACAAGCTTATACTGCTCATACAGCCTTTGCAAAACAGACGATGTTTTCTTTGCTGAAAAGCCGAAACGCTTGTTGGCATCCCGCTGAAGTTCCGTTAAGTCATATGGAAGTGGCTGTTGTTCGCTTTTTTTCTTGCGGTCAATCGAGATAACAACTGCTTTATTGCCTGCAAGCTTATCGTAAATTTTATCAGCCGTTTCTTTTGAAAAAATCCGCTTTTCGCCGTTTCGTTCCCACGATGTAGTGAGGGAGCCGATCTGTGCTTTGATTGTCCAATATTCTTTCGGCACAAACTTCTGGATTTCTTTTTCCCGATCCATAATCATAGCAAGCGTGGGAGTTTGCACGCGGCCTGCAGAAAGCGGGTCATTATACTTTGTAGTAAGCGCTCTAGTTACATTTAGCCCGATCAGCCAGTCGGCTTCCGCCCGGCAGACGGCAGAGTCATATAACGCATCAAATTGTTTTCCCGGCTTTAAATGGTTGAAGCCGTCGCGGATCGCTTTGTCAGTCTGTGAAGAAATCCATAAGCGAAGGATCGGCTTTTTCCAATGGATTTTTTTTAGAATCCAGCGGGCAACAAGTTCGCCTTCCCGTCCGGCATCGGTCGCGATAATACAATCCTTAATGTCCGGGCGTTTTGCAAGGTTTTCAATTCCTCTGAATTGATGGCTTGTTTGTTTGATCACCTTCAAGCCCATTTTATCAGGGATAATCGGCAAATCCTCAAGCCGCCATGTTTTATATCTTGTATCATAATGCTCCGGCATTTTTAATTCGATTAAATGGCCGAGAGCCCATGTAACGATATACTTATTTCCTTCAAAGTAATGTTTATGCTGTTGTTTGCAGCCGAGTACCCGGGCAATTTCACGTGCGACACTCGGTTTTTCTGCAAGAACGAGAGATTTCATAGCTTCTCCTTTCTGTATTCGTCCATAAAACTCCAACCTTCATAGGTAGGATTAACGGGCGTTTAGAACTCGATTCGTTCAAAGGCTAATAATCCCCATGATAAAGTTTCACTCCATAAGTATAACGAATATGGAGGGATTTTTACATCAAAAGCAAAATATGTTCCTGCAAGGGAGGAGAAACCGTGGCTGATTGTATAAAGGAAATAAATATTCGTGACGAGGACACTGCGAAACGCGTTTTATCACTTCAACGAGAAGCTTATAGAATCGAGGCCGAGCTAATCGGTTCAATGGATATTCTGCCATTAAAAGAAAGTTTGCAAGAACTGATGGCTTGTGAAGAAAAATTTGTCGGGTTATTTGAACAAGAAGAACTGATCGGAGTAACTTCATATAAAGTTGAGAATGGTCAGCTTGATATACATCGGCTGATGGTCAAGCCCGGCCATCTTCGAAAAGGAATTGCAAGAAAACTATTAAATTATCTGGAAAAAGCTATCCCGGATGTGCATGAAATAATCGTTTCAACGGGTGCTGCTAATCTGCCTGCTGTTCAACTTTACCAAAAACTTGGCTTTAAGAAAACCGGAGAGCAGATGAAAAAGGAAGGGATTACCCTCGTTCATTTCAAAAAATTTGTGAAGTAATCAAAAAGGCAGGGAATCTTAAAGATTTCCCTGCCTTAACATTAGGACTGATCCTTAACGAAAACAGCTGTCCCTGTTGCAACACACATCATCATGCCGTCCCGGAGCGTTTCAAAATCGAGGTCGACTCCAACGACAGCATTGGCTCCCATCCGGCGTGCTTTTTCTTCCATTTCCCTGATAGCAACGTCGCGTCCTTCTGATAGCTTATTTTCGTAAGCACTGCTTCTTCCGCCAATGATGTCAGTAACACTTGCCAAAAAGTCTCGGACTACGTTCGCTCCCATGATCGCTTCCCCGAACATATTAAAAAGCAGGTATAGGGTTACTATACCTGCTATTTTGCACTTACAATCCAAAATGGTTTAGAGTTGCCAGGACTTACTTTCGCGTTTTCATCCGCGTCGACAACAATCTCCCTAAAAATTTCAGACAAGAGGATTTTTCGCTCTTCATCTGTAGATACTTCCCAAAGTCCTGGGAAATCCTGAACTAACATTTCAAGTTCTTCCAGAGTATAAGAAGAAGTGGGAGAAGAGTGATCGTTGGAAAGATTGTATTTCAATTCTTTTTCTTTTTCCCTTAGTACATGCATTTTTTCGTTCAGCTCATCGAAATCAATCAAGTCATTCACAAACATCATTTTATATTTTTCCATTGTACGCTGCACATTTTTTAATTCTTGTTCCCATTCATCTTTTGCTTGAGCTTCATCTTTTTGAATGACATTCTTTGGCTGGATCCATCCAAAAACTAGCTTGTGAAAAGAATTTAATACTTCATCTGCAAGACGGTTTTCTTGGATACTTGGCATTTTGCAGGAACGGCCATTCGCCTTGCTACTACAACGATAGAATTTTACTGATCTTTTCGATTTTTTGTAATAATAAACTGTTCCTTGCATAGGCGCTCCACATTTCCCGCACTTAAGAATTGAAGTAAAATAATATCTTCCGGTCATTCCTCTGCCTTTTCTTCCGCTTCTTCTTTCAAGAATTTCTTGTACTTCCCAGAATTCTTGTTCATCGACCATTGGCTCCACTAGATCGGTATCAAATAATTGTTGTTCGCGCAAAGGTTTTCGCAATTGAAATCGTTCATTATTAAAACGGAGTTTCGCAATGTAAAATGGGTTAGTAACAATGTAATGAACCGTATATCCAGCCCACTCTGCTCCTTTTCTAGTCCGATATCCTTGGCTATTCAATATGCGAGCCACACGATCTGATCCCATAGTTCGTATCATTTTAAACATTTTTTGCACAATCTTTTTCTCATGTTCGATATGGTGGAAACGTCCGTCTCTAAATTCAGCACCATAGGGAGAGGTACCTCCAAGCCATTCGCCTAAATTCGCTTTTCTTAACATGCCCATTTTTACACGTTCTGCAAGATTTTCTCGTTCCCATTGAGCAAGAGCAGCAACCAATGTGATGAATAGGCGTCCGGTTGCAGTTGTTGTATCATAAATTTCAGTTGCGGACTTAAACTTCACGTCATATTTATCAAACTCTTCTAGTAGTTTGTATAAGTCCAACACGGAACGAGTAAGGCGGTCCAATTTGTACACTAAGACAACATCAATTAGGCCAGACTTAATATCTTTTAATAGCCGTTGTAATTCTTTTCGTTCAAGGTCTTTTGCTGATCTTCCTTCATCTTTATATACGTCGAATATCTCCCAGTCTTGGGAAATGCAATAGGCTCGGAGTCGATCTTCTTGCGCACCAATAGAGTATCCTTCTTTCGCTTGTTCTTCTGTACTTACTCGGATGTAAATTGCCACCCGCACATTTATCACCTCAACTAATTTTTTTGAAGTAGATTCGGTTTTTGATCTGCAAAAGCCTTTGCTCACAAAGTTTCTCTGTAACGCCGAATGTATCTGATGCTTTTTGGACAATGTTGTCATTCCGCAAATCCCAGTCCTTCACCATATCAAATGGAATAGCCGCACACTTCACAAAACGTTTAGCATCAAGTTCCTGCCATTCTCGAAAAGAAACAGGAACAATGGATTGGCTCCCAACATGACGCAGAACATGACAAAGCTCATGAAAAAATTGTTCACGCTGTTTTTTAGGACTGTCACGTGCATCTACATAGATTGCATCGACTCCACAAACCCGTGTGTGAAAAGCAGGGCCATTATCACGAAAAAATAAGATTCCAAGCCTCGCTGCAATGTATTCTTCTGATATCTGGTGAGGCTTAAAAATGCCAAGGCTTTTGTAAAGATTTGAGATGAATTCTTCTAAATATGTTTGAGTATATGTTGTTTTCATGATGAGCACCTCAATTATACGAATATACGTTCGTATTTATAGTTGAAAGAAAAAGCCCAAAAAGGGCTGAATGATTATTTTAAGGAAATTTGACCTTGTTCTGCTCCGTAGAACCCTGTTTGAACATTTAGTATCAGATCAGGTTTGTTTGCTATATCAGCAGGTACATCAAAAGCTATTTTTCCCTTGTTTTCAATTCCAGGATTAACCTGCTGCAAGAAGAAGCTTGTGCCATTTTCGTTTATATAAGCATCTGCTACGGCATCAGCTTCATACTCTACATCCCCAGCTTTTAGTTTGAAGAATGAAGAATCTGTAGTTATGGCTTTTTTACCTTCATTTTTAACAACTACATCTAGAATCAAATATGTGCCTTGGGCTTTTTGACCAAACTCTCCACCTACTTGTGCAGCAGTGCTTTTTCCTGTTACAGTAAAAGTAACATCGCCAACCTTAAGCGGTTGATTCATACCAACAGTAGTCTGTTCTTTTTTAGTTTCTTCTTTTGGTTTTTCTTGTTTTGTTTCTTTCTTCTTAGGTTCCTCTTTTTTAGATTGGTCTGTTTTTGTTTCCTTTGGCTCTGTACTAGCTTGTTCAGTATCTTCCCCTCCGCCAGAAGCGATAGCAGCAATAATAATAATACCTAAAAGCCACACCCACCATTTCTTATAGAATGGTTTTTTTGTTTTTTCACTAGCCATGTGAATAATACCCCCTATTTTGTAATAATTTATAATTTTAATAGTCAAAATGACTATTAATATATCAATAGGAATAAGAAAATTTAACTATGTAAAAACCAAAAAATATATAGAGAGATAAAATTTTCCGTATATGGTTCTAAGAAAAGACACGTTTAAATTTTATTCCGTGTCTTTTCTAAGTTGCTTTGCTTTTTTCTGTAAAAACTCTATTTGATTTTTGATGAACTCTATATCTTCATCAGTTAAACCTTCCAGATCGAAGAAATGAATTTCTTCGCCTTCTTTCAGTCCGAGTTTTCTGAGCTTGTCCATTTTGGAAGGCTCGGGATCGTCAGTTCTCCCAAGCAAATAGTCAACTGATACATCATAAAAATCGGCTAATTTCGTTAGGATGTCATAATCAGGTTGGCGAGTACCACGTTCGTAAGCTGTATAAGCTGGTCTGGTGATACCTAAGAAGTCAGCTACTCTTTGTTGTGTGTAATTATTTTCTTTTCTTAGTTTAACTAATCTTTCAGCTAACAGTGTACTCACCTCTTTCTACATATATATTACAGTAACAAATAGTTACATTAAATAATTAGTAACAAAAAGAAACGTTTTTTGAAAAAAATGTTGACAGTGTAACGAAATGATACTATTATTTAAGTAACGTATCGTTACAACGGAGGTGAGACAGTGAAAAAACAAATAGCAAGAACTTGGCTTAAAGAGTTTCGTATAGCAAAAGGTTTCACTCAATATGACGTTGCCAAAAGGGTTGGTATCGAAAGATCGTACTATACAATGATTGAATCAGGAAATAGAACACCAAGTGTTTCTGTTGCCCAATCTATCGGGGGTGTTCTGGATTTTGATTGGACAATTTTTTTTACCCAAAATAGTAACGAAACGTTACAAAAAACAAGTTCAGCCTAAACACAATTCCACTAAACAGAAAGGCGGTGACAAAGATGAATGATAAAGACATCCAACCGATCATCATTTCCCCTGAAAAAGCTGAGCGACTTAAAACCATTGTCGAGGGAATTGTCTCTCGACACTACGGCAAAGAAATCAAAATTACTAAGTACACACAAGATTTTTCAGGGCTGGAACAGTTAGAAAAATCGAAGAAGGAGGCTATTGGATGAACGAACTCCAAAGAATTTTCGATTTTCAAGGTCATCAACTTCGAATGGTTATTCATAATGATGAACCTTGGTTTGTTGCAAGTGATGTTTGCAAGATATTAGAACTTTCCAATCCAACAATGGTCATGCAAAGACTCGAAGAAAATGAACGGTCTAAGTTCAATTTAGGTCGTCAGGGTGAAGCTAATATCGTTAATGAATCCGGTCTTTATGAGTTGATCTTCGCAAGTCGAAAATCGGAAGCGAAGGTTTTCAAGAAATGGGTCAAGCAAGAAGTTCTTCCTTCCATTCGAAAACATGGAGCTTATCTAACTCCTCAAAAAATTGAAGAAGTTTTGCTAAATCCTGATACGATCATCAACCTTGCTACCCAGTTGAAGGAAGAGCAACAAAAACGGCAGCAAGTCGAGATCGCCTTGCAGAAACAGCAGCCATTGGTTCATTTCGCCGAGGCGTGTATGGCTTCTGAAAAATCACTTTTGGTTAGAGAAGTCGCAAAATTGGCAACAAAACAAGGCATCGTGATTGGCGAAAAACGGTTATGGCAAAAGCTGCGTGACTGGAAATTGGTTTTCCCAAACAAGAATGAGCCTTACCAGGAATATCTTGACCGTGGCTATTTTGAAATCTCTCAAGGTGTCAAAGAAAACGAAAAAGGCTCTTTTACCTGGTTAACCATGAGGGTTACACCTAAAGGACAAATTTATATCATGAATCGGCTTAGAAAAGAGAATATGAAAGTCTCTTAACCTAGTTAAAATTTACCACCATCAGCAGGAACAACACTATATGGCGATAGGTACAAAAGGGGGAGTGAGATTATGGCCACCATCGGAAAGGAGCTGGCCAAAGCGAGGAAAAGACAGGGATACACTCAAGAACAACTAGCAATGGACCTTCCTGTATCGAGAGAAAGCCTTGCCAAATATGAAACAGGGGCAAGAAAATTGCCGGATGATATGCGCCGGCCGATTGCAGAAGCAGTCGATGATGTGGAGTTTTATTTTATCACTTGGAACGAAGCAGCTGGGGAAGTATCAATCCCGTTTTTCAACGGGGATTACGTCGATCATCATCCCAGTAGCATGGTCTTCCTGGTTAAACAGGAGACGGACGAAGCACTTGAACAACTTAGAAGGGTTTGTTGGTTCAAACCCGTACATATGAGGACTGAAACAGAACGGGAAGACATGCAAAAAGTAGTTTTTGAGCTGCTGGACGCAGCAGCAAGCACGATTAATCTAGTCGCTGTTGTTTGCCGGGAATATGGGTTTTCAATGAGAAAACTCTTCAAACAGTGGCGACTCACATTAAAGGCCAGGAGGTTACAAAAGTGAATAAAGATCAGTTTTTGCAGAAGGACAGACCGACTGCCATTGCAGAGTACAGAGCTGCTTGGACGTGTATCGGCCGTATTGAAGAATGTTTGATGAAGGGTGATCTAAAGGAAGCAAAGTTAACGATCAGTGATTTGTCAAAGTCTCTTCGTGAGTTGGAGCGCCTAACTGAAAGAAAACAAAATCATGAACAACTGATGACGTTTGTAGCAGAACTAAAGGAAAGAGGAATTTTAGTCTCAACAGTAGTGAGGGTTCGTTGATATGGGATACATCGCATTCGGAGTGATCTTTTTAGGGCTGGTCTTTATCGGAATTTTAACACTTGTGGCATTCGACTTAGGAGAGAGATAAATGCAGAAAAACAAAATAAAAAGCAATGAGCAAGGGTTCCGATCAACCAAGCTCACTGCAAACGGCAAGTGAATATCACTATTATTCTACCATTCTTTGAAATGGTACGGCAAGCTTTGTTCTTGCCGTGATGAGCCGGGTTTATCCTTACTATCTCCTAATAAAGACGACCCTTTTCCCGACTCATCACGGTGCGAATAAAGCGCCATGTTCTTTGAAAATTGGATAGAGAGGAGGGTTTAGTATGAACCAACCAAAGATTTTGATCAACGGGGAAATATACACTGTTGCATCAATTTGGTGGGTAGATGGTGAAATCCACAATATAACCTATATCCTTGAAAACTCAGTCGACACGATTTTTGGGCCGCATGAATATCTAAAATCGCTATTGATAAAGGAGGCTTAACATGCGAGATCATCCAGTCATTGAGCAAATCAATCGGACAGGCTTTCCGAACATGGTTGCTCAGCCGGAACATAACGGGATTGACTATTTTGGCACGGAGATCCTGGCCGGCGATGAGATTGTCATCGATGAGAACAATGGGGAAGTTGTTTTGAAGGAGAATCTGGAAGATTACTTAGCAGAGGTTTATGAGTTTCGGTTTACTACAGCCGAATAAAAAAGACCCGTGTTCACGGCACGAGTCAGTCATTCAAAAAACATTCGATTACCGTCATTTTATCACGAAGTGTAATGACGGTTCAAGGGAGGAAGTAAATTGTATATTGACACAAAATCACGCGGGCTAATCTATGAGCCTGCCAATCCAGTTAACAGACCACTGTTCGATTTTTTGTCCAAATACCAATCAACATTAGACGGTAGCCGTTTATATGACGATCTTATCGATATTTACCTTACTCAAGAGTTTGATTTGAAAAATGAGATGGCTCAGTCAAAAATGGAGGAATTAAAATGCTAGACGCTTTACGTGAATATGAGTTGAATGAGTGGGAACAAGAGAAAGATCAAGTGGAAGAAAAACAACGCTTTGAAATCACCAGTTTAGATAGTTTGAATTGGGCTTTTCGCAAATTGGCTGCATTTAAAGCTAAGGAAGCTGAAATTATTGAACTTGCTAAAGCAGAACGTGAGCGAATTGATATGTGGGAAGAACAGCAAAAAGCTTCTATCAAAAGCGAGATGGAGTTCTTTGAAGGACTGATTTATCAGTATCACGCAAAAATCCTTCGAGACGATCCGAAAGCGAAGACTCTTTCTACTCCTTATGGAAAATCAAAAGCACGGAAAACCAAAGAGCAGCCGGAAAAAGCAGACGAGAGCGCGATTTTAAAACACGTTCTTGATAACGATATGGAAGAGTACACAAAAAAATCTCTAAAATGGGCTGATTTTAAGAAATCACTCAAGATTGTTGAAACCGGAAATAACAAATATGTGGTCGATGAAAATGGACAAGTTGTGCCTGGTGTAACGATAAAACCAGAAGAAATCAAATACAGTGTGGAGGTTGAATAAAGATGGGCGAACCAGCATTACAACAACAAAATACTGCGCTGTCTTTGATAGACAGCGTGGATATAAATTCAGTCCAAAGCACGTTAACGAAGATTAGTCAGTTTCAAATGGTTGTACAGAATACGCTTAAACCTAATTTTGATTTCGGTGTTATTCCTGGAACTCCGAAACCTACATTGTTTAAGCCTGGTGCAGAAAAAATCCTTATGATGTTTGGTGTTACAAGTGAATATGAGGTTGTCGAGAGAGTTCAGGATTACCAAAAAGGCTTTTTTGCCTTCACAGTTAAATGTCTCATATTTAAAAATGGAACGAAAATTACCGAAGGTGTCGGACATTGCAACACTAAAGAGAAGAAATACATTAACCAAGACCCGTTCACACTAGCTAATACATGCCTAAAAATGGCGAAAAAACGAGCCCAGATAGACGCCACTTTAACCCTAGCTAGCCTTTCAGAAGTGTTTACTCAAGATATTGAGGATATGCATGAATACATGCAAACAGAACAGATTGAAACGATGACTGCACAAGATGCAGCGCAAATCAAAATTACGTTTGGTAAACACAAAGGAAAAACATTGAAGGAGATTTACAAAACACAGCCGGACTACCTCGAATGGCTAGTTAAGCAAGATAGAACGGATCCAGTCATCAAAAAAGGCATCGAGTTAATGTTCCAAGCGGTAAAACAACAAAATACCAAAAAGAAAGATGAGGATCCAAAAGAAGAAGCTCCATTAACAGATAATCAAGATGTTGAAATGTTCAGCGGTGAAGATATTGAAATCAAAGACGAGGATTTACCTTTTAATCTATGATTCACAAAGAAGTTCCGTATCGAGTGTTATTACCGAATTGGTGTAAAGAGAAGGCTAGAACAAAAGATGAGTTCAAAGCGAATATCGCTAAGTACATGCGTGATAGTTATCCAAATTACATTGTTTTTAAAGTTGAAGATGGTTACGCATTATGTAGACGAAAATGAGGAGAGTGGTCGGGGTGGAAAAACAAATACAAGCGTCGGGGTTTGTTATCCAGCCCCGACTGCAATTCAAAAATATTAAAGATAAAATGCTCTATCAGCTGTTTTTAGATTTAGCAAATTTTAAAGACGACAACCTTTGTAAAAGAGGGCAATTGATTACATCTTCATTAAGACTTTCCGATGAAACTGGTTGGTCAAGGGGTGAAATAAGAGGTTCTATTAAGAGATTAGAAGATGATGGATACATTAAATCGGAGCCTTTTAAAAAAAATAAAGGGTTAATCATTACAATTATAGGTTATGACGATTTCCAAAAATTAGGTAACTATAACCTAAAAAATAACCAACTCGATAGCCAACATGATAGCCAACATGAAAACCAACAAGATAACCAACAGACAGAATTTTCAAACCCTTGCGACAGTAAGGAGGAATGCACTTTGAAAGAAGAAATTAACCAACAGGACAGTCAACAGGATAACCAACAGAAAAACCAACTCAATAACCATACTATAACAGCATATATAAACAGCATTAATAACATCAATAAAACATTAAAAGAATATATCGTCGAAGCTCCGGTAAAAAACAAAAATTTGTGCTCCACAGAGGATATTGAAACCTTTGTTGATTTCGCTTTGCGAACCAACGCTTTACCCGTTGGAACATCTAAGAAAATATTAATCTCTTACTTTGATTGTATTCGTCTTACAAGACAGACATGCACGATTTCAGCCAATATCCTAGTGAACTTCATTGAGAAGATCCAAAAATACTCTATCAACCAAATCCACTACGCCTTATGGAAACACATTGAGCAGCACGATGACAAAAAAGAATCTTATACGCTTGGAATTTTACGGAATACAAATGAGCATGAAGCGCGGCGCGGGCTTATCAAGCTTAAAAATAAAGGTGGTGGATTAGATCATGCGGTCGGTTCGGAAAATAGCGAATATGACTACGGATTTTAATGGCAAGGTCATAAAAAAATACTTGTGTGAAGGCTGCGGCAATGAAGTTACTGTTATTCGTGCAAAAATGTTATTCGGTCCAAAAAAAGGTGAGTGGTTCGAAGGGAAAAAGGGTTGCGATTGCGAGGTTTATGAGATTGTCCGCAAAGAGCAGGAGCAAGCAAAGGCGGCGCGATTGAAAAGGATTTTTGATGAAAACAGCCTGATCAATCCGGCGCTAAAAGAAGCGACTTTCGAAAACTTTGAGCCTAATGAATTTGGACAAGCTTTACAAAAAGCAAAACGCTATGTTGAGGAATTTGACCTAGGGAAGCCGAAAAACTTGTTTTTTCAGGGCTCATTCGGAACAGGAAAAAGCCATCTATCTTTCTCGATTGCAAAAGCGTTGCAAGAAAAAGGATATTCAACCATTTTCATTTCAACTCCGAAATTGCTGACCAAAATACGGACTACATATGGCAAGAGTGAAATGAACGAAGAACAAATCATAAACGCATTAGCGGATGCGGATCTTGTAGTTTTTGATGACATTGGCGCAGAAGGAGAAATTTCCGGTTGGCCAATACAAAAGTTGTTTGAAGTGATAGATCAACGAGCAGGGAAACACAACATTTACACAACAAATTTGAGCTCTAGTGAGTTTGAAGTGTCAAAGGATCTGCGACGGATTTTCTCTCGAATGATGATGGACGCAGAGCCAATTATCATGAACGGAACGGATTTCAGAAAAAAACAGTTTTTGAAAAAGGTGAAAGAGAATGTGTGAACTTTGCGGCGGCACTCATGTAGTGCACGAGATTGATAGTTTTTCAGTTGGATTTGCAACATGCCCGGAATGCGGTCCGGAACCAGCAGAACAATTCCGGGCCCGGATGGATGAGCTTCAAAGACGGATTGAGCAGGCTGAAATGGATTTCGAGAGAAAAGGGGCGTGATGCGAAATGATTATCTCTCATTGCCCTGATTGCGGCTGGGAAGAATGGGGAATCAAACCGGTTATTAAAGTATGTTGCGGGTATTACGTCTGTCATGAGGAAGTGGAAGGAACGAAATGAAAGTTTACGTTGTATCAGCGTATGACAGAGAGGTTTATTCAAGGCAAGTTTGGGCGGTTTTTTCTAATCGATCATCTGCCGAAAAGTATAAATCTCATTTAGAAAACAGCAAAGATGTAGATGTATTGAATGTCAAAGTTGCTGAATGGGAAGTTTGCGACACATGGGAGGGGGCGGAATGAACGATAAAGGGCGATTGCAGGAAATAAAAGAAAAGATTTCAGAAATTAAAAAATTTTATTCGGAAGATGAATGGATTCAAGCGGATGATATTTTATTCTCGATTCTGCATGATGGTCATTTGGATTGGCTCATTCAAACGGTTGAACGGTATGAGAAGGCGTTGGAAGACATATCCAAAATAGGTTGGTCAGACAGATTTGGTGGTGGGTTTTCGTACACAGGTGAAAACCATGCTGAATGTGTAAAAATAGCCAAACAAGCATTGGAGCAATCATCATGAACTGCCCTATTTGCCAAGCGGAAAAAGTGGCGCAATTGGAGAAAGAAAACACATTGTTACACAGCTTGGTCGATGAGAAGAGCAACCTAATCGAAATTATGGCGAATGAAATCGGGCAACTAAAACAAGAAATCGAACGCTTACGAGTTGTCGAACAGGCTTATCAAGCCTTATTAAAGGTGTAGTAAGGGGGATGTGTTTGAAGATGGAAAAAGTGAAATTGACGCCGGAGCAAGCGGAAGCAATTGAATTCGCTTTGAATACTGAAAGATTAGCTTATTATCAGAATCCTGATGCACTTTTGGATTCCCATATTCGATCGAAGCAATTTCTGCATGAACTAGAACCATTAAAAGAAATTGATAACGTCACTTTAGCAAAAGCCCTCTACATCGGTTATGAAGTAGAACCAGAGTTTAAAGTTGAGGATTGGGTCAAGTTTGAAACTCTCGAAGGAATTTATGTTTACGGGAAAATCGAAAAAATAAATGAGTTTGGTAGTGCAGAAGCGCAATGGAGCGATGGAAAAGGCGGCGGTGTGCCACTATATGAATTGGAACGCATGACACCGGAAGAAATCTCAACCGAAAAAGAGCGCCGGAAATGGGAGACGATTGGGCGGAAGGTCGGAGAGTATAAAACAAATGATATCGTGTATCACGAAAAATACGGATACGGTGTTTATGCTCATGGTCAAATGATTGAACCTTTTAACCAAGAAAAGTTTTATGGATGGTTTGATGTTGAAATAGAAGAATTGGAACTTATTTGTCCGGCTGAACATCGCTTCGATTTGAAGGAGGATGAATGATGGGAATTCTCTATGACAAAGTGATGGTGACAAAGGAAGCAAAGCGCTAAGTGTTTATTTCCCGTTTGCTCGAAAAAGGCATAACCGAAACGAAGGATGGGACAAGCATTTTTGACCTTGACTATTATTCGTTACGGCACGAGCTAGTGATAGCGGACTTTCGTGATAGAGATATAGATTCACCGGAAAATCGGTGGTTTTGATGGCTCGGCCTCCATATTGGGATCATTACATGCAAGCGCCGAGGCAAAATCGGGTCATTGTTCTGGAAGAGTTGAACTTCCTGTGGGATGAATCCGAGAATGGCGGGAGAAAGTCGATTCCTTATGAATGGTTCCTGTTGAACTGTGAACTGGTGAAATCAAAGAATGGTATCTTGCTAGATTACTTAGGGGTGATCTTGGGTGAAAAAGAAAAAACGCAAGCGTAAAGGGTATTTACTTTTCCGTATAGAGGAAGGTCAAAAAGTATGGTTGTACGAGGAGTTGCGAAAGTATGAGCTAGACGCACGGTTGAGAAGTGGTTGGAAGATTCGAGGTTGACACAAAAAGCGAAGGAGTGAATGACGTGGATGAAAGATTTGAAACGTGTAAATGGTGTAATGGCTCAGGCGATGACAGCGGAGGTTATGGTGCTTGCCCTGATTGTGAAAGCACAGGTTTAAAAGGTGGGCGTTCTGCTTTAGAGGCGTTTGACGAAATGATTGAAAAACAGTACCAAGAATCATTAAAAAGCGAGTAGTACGAAGATAATCTGAATGATGAAGGTGATCCAATGGGCAGCACACTCAGTAAATTAAAACGGGAGAAGAAACCTGCTTCTCCCTTCAATCTAGACGAAATGCAAGCATGGAACCGGGGATTTTCAGCAGGGGCCAGGGAGCAGCGGAAAGCGGATATTGAACATTTGGTGAGGATTTTAGAAGGGCTGGAAGAAATACCGGGCATTGGCGAAAAGACAGCTTGGAAAGTAAGGGAGTTTTTCTTGCAGAGGTTTGGAAGTGATTAAGTTTCATAGGAGGGGGTGAAGATGCAGAATCATATTATTTTCTTCTCTGGAGGCAAGAGTAGTTTTTCGGTTGCTGATTACGTTAAGACAAATTTTCCTGATGACAATATCATCTTGTACTTCACAGACACGCTTTGGGAAGACGAGGATCTTTACCGGTTTATCTATGAAGCTAGTGACAAGCTTAAACTACCATTATTAACCCATAGTCGAGGTATAACTCCGCCTCAATTAATGGTTTTACAGAGATTTATGGCCAATAGTCGAGTTGGTACTTGTTCAAAAGAATTAAAAATGAAAGTTGCAGCTAACTACTTAAAAAAAGGTGTCGTTCCAGAGATTGAAAAATGGTATAACAAGCATTTTCTTAAAAGCGATGACTTTGTAAAAGACGCGACGCTTTATTTTGGAATCGGCTTTGAAGAAATGCACAGACAAAGACCAATTGTTGAGAACTGGAAACCGTTTAAAGTAGAAATGCCTTTAATAGATAACATCATTGATAATGATGAAGCGCTGAGGAAATACAACATTAGACAGCCTAGACTTTATGAAATGCAATTCGCCCATAACAATTGCAAAGGTCGATGCGTAAAGGCTGGACAAGGACATTTTAAAAATTTACTGATGAAAGATAAAAAAACATTTTTTGAGCTTATGGAACAAGAAATTGTTATCAGCGAGTATATACGGTATTGCAAGCAACCGGCAATCAAGAGTGGTAAACAGCCGGATTATATGTACAAAGATGTTTGGGAGTTTGTTAGTACAGGAAAGAAGTCGGACAAAATCAAAAACATTTTGGAAAACGCTGATTATCTGAAATCTAAGCGCCGTCTATTCGGAGAGGATAATAAAGGGCGACCGATCAACAAGCCTTATACGTTTATGAAGTCGATGTCACTTGAGGAATTAGAAAAACAGCCAATCCAGTGCGATATTTGGGACATCGGTGGATGCGGGTGTTTTGTAGAGTATGAATCACAAGAGTAATTCAGTTTCATAAGGCGGTGATCAGGCAGATGGAAGATAGAATTCTTGTTTTTGCTTACAACGAGGACAGTGGCCCTCATCCCAAATATCGAGGCTATTTTGACGGAGAAAACTTCGTTCCGAAGATTGGTTTTTGTCAATCGCTAACAGAGTTGTCTGATTACGATTATATCGAATTGTATGGTATGGACGGAATGATTAGTCATACTCCTAAAAGGTATTGCAGTGATGTTTTAGGTTTAATGAAACGTGCGTTTGCCCGGGAATATGGTGAGATTCAGCAAGGTAGTTTGTTTGATTAGGAGGGAAGCCGGTGCACGGAAAAGTTGCAACATGGCAGGTGGGATTACTAAATGAAAAATGATTATGAAATTTGCGGAGATATAACGAAAATCTTTATTAAAAGCCCTAAGCATGGGGAATTTATAACGATAATAAGTACTTCTGATTTGCCTAGAGTAAAAGAATTTCCAAACAGCTGGTGCCTCTCTTTCGATAGAAAAGTAGGTTCGTTTTATGTGTATGGGATGACTCCAAGACCTAACCGAAAAGCTATTACGCTTCATAGGTGGATTATGGGAGATCCAAAAGGTTTTGTTGTAGATCATATAAATCATGATACTTTAAATAACACAAGAGAGAACTTGAGGGTTCTATCACATGCAGAGAATATGCAGAATCGAAAAGGTATACAGAAAAACAACAAGACAGGCGTTAGAGGTGTGGGCTGGGACAAGAAAAACCAAAAGTGGTATGCAAAAGTGACTATAAATAGAAAAGTTATCTGGCTAGGTTATTACGAAAATAAAGAAGATGCGATAAAAGTTGTAGAAGAAAAAAGGAAAGAAATATTGCCGTACTCAGTTAATAAAGAGGTGAATTAAATGAGCGCACATGGAAAAGTTACGACTTGGTATATGACACCTGAGCAGTTGGCTGAATACATTAAGAAACACCCGATCAAGCCGCAACCAAAACGAAAGAATGATAAGGATTTTGCCAATATCCATACCGACTACAAATGGAGACCGAAAAAAGCCGCAGCAAAACGTTTGGGTGAATAATTTCATAAGAAAAGCCAGGATCTCTCCCGGCATGCCCATCCTAATTTTAACACGAGGAGTGGTCCTGGTGAACGTAAATGTTGAGAAAATGACGGCTGAGATTAGTCTTATGGATAACTCATTGTATGTAGTAAAGGACGGCAAAATTACAAAAATCGAAGCCCCTCAAACGGGCTATGGAGAATATACGGCTGTTTGGAAAGACGGGAAGGTCTTAGACGTGATAAAGAGTGAGAGGGTGCGGATTTGACACATACTGCACACCAAAATTGGAGGGATTTTAGTGAAAATGAAAGTTTTTAAAATGAATGACTTTGATTTGGTTTGTGCTGAAACAGAAGAACAAGCGAAAATATTTTATTGCGAAGAAAGCGGTATTGATATGGGTGATGTTGAGGAATTTTTTCAAGGAGAAGTAAGCCTTGAAGAGAAAATGCTTGTTAGCGTAGACGATTTACCAGAAGAAGAAAAAATGATGACTCAGTTAAATATGAAAAATATTGGCGGTGAATTATTTGTTTATAAACCTTTTTCTTGGGTGATTAAACATCAAAACATTACAAGTCCTTGTATTATTGCTACAACAGAATTTTAATGTACAGTTCGAAGATATTGTTCATTAGAGAGAGGGTGAGAATATGAAATTTTTAGTAGTGTATGAAGTTCCACCCATGAGAGGGATTTTTCAAACAGAAATAAATGCAGACAGCGCAACGGATGCAGAAGAAAAAATTCGAACGAATCCAGAAACAGCACATTATCGAATAAAAGAAATTCAATTAATTAAATAAAGCCTTACGGAAGAACCGAGGGCACTAATCAAGAGCAGGAAAACCCTGCCCTGATTGGTGTCCTTTTTTATTGTTCTACTCTTTGCAACTGAATTACCCAAAAAACGAATTTTTGGCAACTAAGGGAGTTGAGGATATGAATCCAACATTAAAAGACCAATTGAAAGAGTGGGAAAAGAAAAATTCTTTTCATCGGCCAAAGAAGAAGCACGTAGAGAAGAAGCCGGCAAAGAAAACGGAAAAGCTTTCTAAAAGTGATCTTATTTATCTCATGGGAACGAATATGCCCGTATATCGGCGTGGAAAAGGCGGAGCGTTTAGGCAAAGATAAGGGGGCAATTTCATGGAGAATTGGGCTGACGACTTATTAATTGAATATAGAAAGGGAAAAAAACAACTGAACAAACTAAAAAACAGCCTGGATCAGAAAGACCCGGCTATTAAGGAGGATATAAAAATAATAAATAGCATGGCTAGTGATATGGACTTCGTGATTGAATGGCTGGAAACAGGTAGACAACCCGGTTTAAGACGAGGCGTTGATAAAAGAAAAATTTATCAAATCAAGTATCTTGAAAATATGGATTTAATCCCGGACATTTCCGAGCAATTAGAGCCTAGAAATAAGCAATTATATTTATCTGAATCACAAAAGAGAATTCTATTAAACATTTTTTCCTCTTTTTCGTTGAGAGAAAGGCAGTGCTATATTTTATATGCTGCACAAGGATTGAGTATGGCGGAAATTGCTGAAGAATTAGGAATTAAAAAGCGAACTGTCCAGCAATATATTGAAAGAGCCAGAAAAAAAATAAAAGAAAGAATTTCATGACGTACGATTTGACGTACGAAGTCTGTATTAGTGAAGAGAATCTTTTAAAAAATAGAAAAACTTGGATAGGATTTTCCTTCCTTTTGTCGAAATGAGTAGGTGGAAGGAGGGAAAAGCAATGAAAATAGTTTTTAAATTTAAAGACGGTATGAATGTAACTCAAGATGTTCCCGAAAAAGTTAAAATTACAGGTAATGGGAATTTTTTTGAAGAGACAAGAAAGGGTATTGAGCAAAATGGCGAAATAAGAATACCTACTAATGACGGAGATATTGTTAGGCGTTATAGTGAATTGTATTCTATAGAAATTATTATTTGAACAACGGCATCCTTCGGGGTGCTTTTTTATTTGGAGGTAAATATGGAGCCATGGATTCCAGAAATACCGACATTCAGAAGAGCGCAAGGCAAAAAAGATGGCAAAGAACGTCTCTATTTACTAGCAAATAACGAAGCTGACATTGACGCGATGTTAAAGGCTGCTGGGTTAATGAGTGCAGGAATCCACAGACAGGATGACAAACATTTCAATGGTTATTATCGGATTATCAAGAAATGGGAAGAACCAATAATTAAAAAAGTTTTTCCTTGAATCATAGATTTTCAAAACAACTCGAAATAACAACTGGAGGTGGGTGAAATGTAGTGCCACGCCAAAGAGATCCTAAACGAGATGAAGCATTTGAGATTTTTAAAAAACACAATGGGAACATACAGAATCGTGAAATCGCTCGTATTTTGGATGTTCCAGAAAAAACCGTTAGCGGTTGGAAATCAAAAGACAAATGGAATGAAAAGTTGAACGGAGTACTCCAAACAAAAATACGGAGTACTCCAAATAAAAAAGTTACTAAAAAAGCACGTTCTCCAAATAAAAAAGAAGAAAAGCCTATTGTCGAAAGTGATGAACTCACTGAGAAACAAAGGCTTTTCTGTATTTATTACGTGAAAAGTTTTAACGCTACACAAGCGGCGATTAAAGCGGGATACGCTCCAGAAAGTGCTCATGTCGAGGGTAGTAGGTTGCTAAGAAATGCTAAGGTTTCGGCTGAAATTAAACGTATTAAACAGGAAATGACAAGCGGTTTGTTTATCGAAGCAATGGATGTACTTCAAAAGTATATTAAAATCGCCTTTGCTGATATTACAGACTACGTCACATTCGGTCAAAAAGAAGTTCCAGTTATAGGAATGTTTGGCCCGATCGAAGATGATGAAGGCAATCCGGTTACGCAAATGGTCAATTACGTAGAGTTTAAAGACTCTAATATGGTTGACGGTACTATCATTTCCGAAGTGAAGCAAGGCAAAGATGGTATATCCATCAAGTTGGCTGACAAAATGAAAGCACTTGATAAGCTTGCTCAATACTTCGATTTATTCCCGGATCAATTTAAACGCAAGATTGAGGAAGAAAAATTGAAGCTGGCCAAGCAACAAAAACAACAGGTAGAAGTAGAAACTCCAATCTTTGTGGATGATGTCGATGAAGAAGATTAGCATAAAAAATCTTATTGGCGGAGGCTACAATCGCTTTTGGCATAATAAGAACTTCTACCGTGTTGTGAAAGGTTCGCGTGGTTCCAAGAAATCCAAAACAACAGCATTAAACATCATTTATCGCATGATGAAGTACAGCTGGTCAAACACATTGGTTGTCCGGCGTTTTTCAAACACGTTGAGGCAATCAGCCTATACAGATTTGAAGTGGGCCATCAACCAACTAGGTGTGTCTCATCTTTGGAAAACCAATGAAAGCCTTCCGGAACTAACTTATTTACCGACTGGACAAAAGATTATCTTTCGTGGTCTTGATGACCCATTGAAGATAACGTCAATTACAGTTGATGTCGGTATTCTTTGTTGGGCATGGTTCGAGGAAGCGTATGAAATCGAATCAGAAGACAAATTCAGGACCGTTGTCGAGTCCATCAGGGGTTCGTACGATGATCCAGAATTCTTCAAACAGGTAACAATCACGTTTAACCCTTGGTCAGAGCGCCATTGGTTGAAGCGTGTTTTTTTTGATGAGAAAACAAGAGAAGATGATACGTTTGCTATCACGACTACTTTCCGCGTTAATGAATGGTTGGACGACCAAGACAGAAAACGCTACATGAGTCTTTATAAAACGAATCCACGCCGTGCCAGAATCGTGTGTGATGGTGAATGGGGAGTAGCGGAAGGACTTATTTATGAAAACTTCGAAGTCAATGACTTTGATATCGAGAAGGTTATCCATGATACACAATCAACCAGTTATGGATTGGATTTTGGATACGTCCACGACCCGACAGCGTTTGTTGCAATTGCTGCGGATCAAAAAGAAAAAGTCATCTACATCTTTGATGAACTCTATGAAAAGGGATTAAGCAACAAAAAAATCTATGAAAAACTGGTTGCGAAAGGCTACAATCGTAGTCCGATCATTGCTGATTCTGCTGAGCCAAAATCTATTGATGAGTTAAAGAGACTTGGTCTTACAAGAATTAAAGGCGCAGCGAAAGGAAAGGACAGCGTCATGCATGGTATTCAGTTCATTCAAAACTATAAGATTGTTATTCATCCAAAATGCGTTCACTTTATTGAAGAAATCAATAACTATACTTACGACAAAGACCGTGAAGGAAATACACTTAATAAACCGATCGATGAGTTTAATCACTTAATGGACGCGATGAGGTATGCAATGGAAGTGTTCACAGGAAAACGGAAAGCCCGTGCAGTTCCATCCCTGTACTAAAGCGAGGTGAAACCATGAAACGTTCAACCATACAATTAAATGTCAAAGGATCCATACCTGATGTCATAAAGAAAGTTCTTGACTGGCATAAGCCTCATCGAGACAAGATGATAGGTTTATACAACCGCTATCGAGGTGAGGGAGTGCCGATACAAAGCCGAGTGCTGCCGGACCCGAAAAAGCCGAACAACAAGATCCCAAACGACTATAGAGGATACATTATCAATCAAGTAGCCGGATATTTGTGGGGCCAGCCGATTTCTTATAGTTTAGACAGCCGGAATTATGATGAAACGAAAGCGAAAGAAAACCAAGATCGTATTTCACGATTTAATACACTTAATGCTATTGATGATTTAGATAGTGAGCTCGGTAAAGTCATGAGCATTTGCGGTTATGCTGCTCGTCTTTTATACATCGACAAAAATGGTGAAGAACGAGCGATGAACATTTTCCCGTGGGAAGCAGTGTTCGTTGAAGACGGTAATGATATTACACATGCAATACGTTATTACAAGGTAAAGGATAGTAACAATAATGAATACACAAAGGTCGAATGGTATGATAACAAAAACGTCACGTTCTTTGTTGAGAGCGATGGAGTTTTTATTATGGATCCAGAAGGTAGTAAACCTCACTTATTTGATTATGTACCGTTGGTTCTTTTTCAAAATAACGACGAAGAACAAGGAGATTTTGAGAAGGTTGAAGCGCTTATTGACGCATACGACAAGATTACGAGCGATTCAGTGAATGAGGTTGAAACATTCGCCAATGCTTATATGGCGTTCAAGGGTGTTGACGTAGATGAAGAGACCATTCAAAAAATGAAACAAACGGGCGGTATTGAAGTCGGCGTTGATGGCGATGTGTCTTTCATCACCAAAAATATCAACGACACATTCGTCGAGAACAATAAGAAAACATTGAACGAAAACATCCACAAGTTTTCCGCTAGTGTGGATATGTCCGATGAAAAATTCAGCGGCGGTGCACAAACAGGCGAAAGCCGCAAATGGAAACTCATTGCGCTGGAAAACAAAGCGGGAACGAAAGCAAGGAAGTTTGGTAAAGGGCTTCGTGAACAATTCAAAGTACTATGCAGCGCTTGGAAGAAGAAAAACATTGACATTGATTATCTCGACATCTTTTGGGAGTTTAAACGCAACATTCCGATTGATCTTGCTTATGTAGCTGAATATGCGTCGAAGCTGAAAGGTATCCATAGCGATCATACGTTATTATCACAAATACCTTATATAGATGACGTAAACTACGAGCGCGAATTGATGAGACAAGAGCGTGAAGACAGCATTGATTTAGATGATTTTGACGATGAGCATGAAGAAAATAAGGATGAGGAGCTGGTTACTAATGACTGATAAATCAAACTGAACTGTATCATGACGGGCAGATTGAGGGCTTAGTATTGGGTGTGAAATTAACGTCAGGGGAATTTATTTGCGGATTTACTCATACGATTAGCTTTCTTGAGAAGTTGGGGCTTTCACAGGCGATTATTAATGATATTCAGTATGCAGCAAATGAAGAGTAAAGGAGGTTCGGTAAGTGGCTAAATATCGTAAAAAGCCTGTTGTTATTGAAGCTTTTAAATGGACAGGAGATTCAAGACAAAAAGAAGATCCTAAATGGATGGTTGAAGCTTTACGAAGGAAAGAAGCTTTTATTAATTTCGAACCAAACGAAACTGGCGAAGAAGCTATACCTTATCTGTTAATAAAAACATTAGAGGGCGATATGAAAGCATATCAAGGTGATTACATTATCAAAGGTGTAAATGGTGAAATTTATCCATGCAAACCGGATATTTTTGAAAAGACATATGAAAAAGTAGCTGAGTAAGTCACTCGTCGTGAGGGGCTTTTTTTATTGCCTTTTTTTCATGTTGCAGGCGTTAAAGAACAACATGATTAAGAAAATTGAACATTGCAGGGGCGTTGCAACTGTAATGGGCAAGGAGGAAATGAACAAATGAAAGATAAAAAACAACCGTTCTATAGATCTTTACCGCTACGTCTTGATCTTCAATATTTCGCAGAAGGTGGAGAAGGCGGAGATGGTGGAGAAGGTAATCCGCCGGCAGGACAACAAGGTGGAGAGGGAGGTCAACCAAATGGTGGACAACAAGGCGGACAAGGCAACACTCAAGGGTTGGACCTAACACTTGATGTGGTGCAACAGTTCGTCAACGAAAATGACGACGCGAAAAAGTGGTTGCAATCACTCACTGATTCCCGTGTAACGGAAGCGATCAAGACTTATGAGAAAAAGACATTGCCGAAGAAGTTAGAAGAAGAAATTGCAAAACGCTACCCTCCGGAAACACCCGAACAGAAACAACTACGTGAATTGCAACAAAAACTCGAACAAATTGAGCAAGAAAAGATTCGCGAGTCATTACGAAATAAGGCATTGTCCTTAGCGACTGAAAAACAGCTTCCTACTAAGCTAGTTGACTTCTTTATTGGTCAAGATGAGGAAACTACCGTAAAAAATCTAGGCATGTTAGAAGAAGTTTTTTCGGCTGCCGTTCAGCAGGCAGTTGAAGCTAAGTTCAAGGATTCAGGTCGCAATCCTAATCCGCCAGCGCCACCAGGACAGCCACTTACAAGAGAAGCGATTGAAAAAATGACTCCCGAGGAAATCAACAAAAACTGGGAGCAAATCGAAAAATTCTTAAAAGGACAATAGGAGGTTTGAATTTTTATGGCAATCAATAACTTTATCCCAACAATTTGGAGCGCTCGTTTACTTCAAAACTTGCAAAAAACGCTTGTGTATGGACAAGCGGCGGTTATTAACCGTGATTATGAGGGCCAAATAAAAGCGTATGGCGATACAGTCAAAATCAACAACATTGGTCGTATCTCCGTTGGTGATTACACAAAGAACACTGATATGGATGATCCAGAAACATTGACAGATCAAACACGTACACTTGTCATCGACCAAGCGAAATATTTCAATTTCCAAGTCGATGATGTCGATAAAATTCAACAAAATCCAAAACTCATGGATGAATCTATGCGTGAAGCTGCTTATGCGCTACGTAATGCAGCGGACCAGTTCATCGCGTCTCACTATGTCGATGCCGCTCATACTATCGGTGATGACGCAACGCCTGTAGAACCAACGAAAAATGACGCTTACGAATACCTTGTTGACTTGTCCGTGAAATTGGATGAAGCGGATGTGCCAGAGCAAGGCCGCTTTGTTATCGTTCCACCGTGGTATGAAGGTTTAATGCTAAAAGACGACCGCTTTGTTAAAACAGGTAGCTTACCTGCGGAAGATCGTCTAGTAAACGGTGTAATTGGACGTGCCGCTGGATTCTTGGTGCTAAAATCTAACAATGTACCAAAAGTACCAGCAGGATCTGGCGTTACAGAAAACTACAAAGTTATCGCAGGCCACAACATCGCTTGGTCTTTTGCAGAACAAGTAAACCAAGTGGAAGCATATCGTCCTGAAAAACGTTTTGCGGACGCTGTTAAGGGCCTTCATTTATACGGCGCGAAAGTTGTCAGAAACGAAGCGATAGCAGTGTTGAGCGCAAAACGTCCAGCGTAATAAAAGGGGGTTAGTTGCTCCCTTTTCCTTTTGTGATAGGAGGTGCGCAAATTGTGGTTGAAAAATAAAAAAACGGGCTTGAAGTGGTACGTATCAAAGGAACACGCTGAACGTTTACTGAAAAGTGGCGATTTTGAACAGACAGAAGCGGAAGAAAAGCCGATTAAGAAAAAGTCAACAGCCAAACGTGATGAAGAATGAGCAATCTTAATTTGTCGGCCGAACAAATCAACCGTATCATAGGCCAAAGGGTTAAGGGGTCGGAGAGGGAAATTGCCAAGCAATACGCAAATACCCTTAACGAGATTCGCAAGGAGCTTGCAAAACTCTATGAAAAGTATGAAACAGGTGGCGTTCTAACATACGCTGAAATGGCCAAATACGACCGTCTTAGGAAGTTTTTGAAGCAAATCGATAGATTGCTAGACACTTGTTATAAATCGCTTAAAAAGCTTATTTATGACGTTTTAGGCGAGAGTTATTTAGATGGCTACTATCTTACGGCGTGGGCGGTAGAAACCGATACCTTAAGCAAGCTTGCGTATTCTCTTGTTTCTGCTGATGTTATCACGGCCATGATCGAAAACCCGATTTCCGGTTTAACGTTATCTCAGCGGTTAGAAAAAAATCGGGCAAATATCATTTATACAATTCAGCAAGAGATCACACAAGGCCTCGTAAAAGGTGAAACTTATCGAACAATGGCCAATCGCATAAAAAGTGCACTAGAAGGCGATACGGTCAAGGCGATGAGGATTGTAAGAACGGAAGCTCATCGAGTGAAAGAGAGTGGGAAACTTGATGCGGCTATACATGCAAATAAAAATGGTGTCATCATGTTGAAAGAATGGAACACTATGCAAGATGAGCGTGTTCGTCCAGGCGTAGGCAAGAAAAGTGGAGCTAATCATAGAATGCTAGACGGTAAAAAGATACCGGTTGATAAGGATTTTAACGATGGATTAAGTAAAGGGAAGGCTCCTGGGCTACTTCCTGCTGCTGGTTCATCGATTAATTGCAGGTGTTTTTTAACCTATTCTGTTGAAAAAGTGGAAAAACCGGATGCGAAAGAGTTAGAAGGTATGGTCTTTGAGCAATGGAAGAAAGAGAGGTTGAAGAAGTGAAATACACTATTCGTGTCGGTGATTACGAGAAGATATATGAGGGTACACCGGAAGAAATATTTAAGTTCATGCAAATCGAAAGCAAACCAAAACTTACTCCTACTGGCGTGGTAAGTCCGAACATAACAATAAATACAAGTTGTGAAGGGGCTAGAGAAAGAATCAACAAAGAATTGGAAAAGATTTTGCAAAAGATAGAAGAGAATGCTTATGAATCCTCGAAATGAGGTGGTTAAATGGATTTAGATGAATTAAAGGTTCGATTGAAAATCAATGATACTTCACAAGATGCCTTTCTTGCAGTCGCCTTAGAAGCTGCGATTGACTATGTGAAGCAATATTGCCGTCAATCATTCGATGAAGGATTACCGCCTAACGTAAAACAAGCGGTCGCAAAATTGGTCAAAGCCTATCAAGAAAACAGCAATGTCGCTTCTCAATCTCTTGGCGATATGAGCAAATCGTTTTTTGAAGGCGGAACGATGAACGAGGTCCATCGCTTGTTAAGACCGTATAGAAAGGCGAGATTCATATGAGAAAAAAGGTTGGAGTCACCATCAAAGACACCAATAATATGGACCAAATCGCTCGAAATTTAAACAAGCTTAATAAAAAGCGAATTAAAGTTGGTGTGTTTGGTGACGATGACGCTGAAATGGTCATGATCGCAAGGGTCCATGAATACGGGATAACTATAAAGCCCAAAAATGCGGAAGCCTTAACCATTCCTGTCAACCCTAAAGCAAAAGGGAAAAAAGCTTCGGATTTCCCAGGCATCTTTCGACCGAAAGGAACCGACGTTTTGGCCATTCCGAAGGGCAAAGATGACTTTGAAGTGCTTTTTGTTCTGGTTAAGTCGGTTACTATTCCAGAACGCTCATTCTTGCGTAGTGGCTACGATGAAAATATTGATTACATCAACGAAAAAATTGATTCTATGATAGAAGATGTTCTAACAGGCGGCATTGACCCTGATGTGTTTGCCGATATGATCGGCCTGGAATTTGCCGGGCTAATTCAAAAGAAACTGCGTTCTGTTTCCGATCCACCGAATAGTCCGATAACGATAAACGTAAAAGGTTCATCGAATCCGTTGATAGATACCGGGCATTTAGTCGGTGCAATCCGGCATGAGGTGAAATAGAGGTGAGCGGATGAAAACATTTGAATTTGCGCATTTAATCGAAGAATTTCAAGTTCCGTTCACTTACTATGAAGAAACAGAAGGCCATTGGGAAGAAATATATTATGTCAAAGACGACCCAACGCCTGTTGAAATGTACGGCGCTATTTTGCCGTTGTCAGAAGACGATCTCCAATATGCAGAAGCAGGAACTTACAGCGTTAAGGATCGCAAGATTTACACGACACAACCTTTAAAGTTAAACAGCACAATCGAATACAAAGGAGATAAATATACTATTCAATCTTTTAAGGATTACAGCGACTATGCCGATGTGTATATCTATCTTGCAAGGTGGCGCGAAAAGAAATGACAGAAGCTATTGAAAGAATTATGTTACAAATATTTAGGGAGATAGGAATACGCATTATTCCGGCAAATCAAACGACACCAAAACCGCCTTTACCTTATGGTGTTTACAATATTACATCAGCGTATATCAAAGATCGAAACCGTGGGAATATCTCCACTTATCAAGATGGGGAAGTCGCTTATGAGAAGCGCACCGAACCATTTAAAATGACAATCTCATTTAATTTTTATAACGAAACAAATGAAACCACTATCGAACTTGCTATGCAGGTCCGTAGGTGGTTTTTATTTTTAGGTTCCGACTTCATACAAGAACAAAACATTGCTGTTGTGAATGTCGGAAACATCGAGAATCGAACAACCTTTTTGTTCGACTCTTACGAATACAAACATGGGTTCGATGTTCAATTGCGTTTGACCGACGAGCAAATTCGAGCCATTGAAACAATTGAAAAAGTAAACATAGGAGGTATGTAGAATGCCGTTACAGGACGTAAAGGTAACTATTGACTTAAAAAAACCTGCGGGGCTTTTTGGTCTTGGGAAACCACTTATTCTTGCTGAAAAGGCAGGCGCAAGCGCTATTAAAAATTATAGCGATATCACAGCGGTAAAAGCTGATTTCGCCGAAAATACAAATGCCTATAAAAAAGCTGCGGCAGTTTTTGCTCAGAAACATCGACCAGCAAATTTGGCTATTGCAACATATGATCCTGCCGCGACAGGTGAGGGAGCAGTAAAAACTGCTAAAGACGCAGTTGAAAAGTATTATGACCATGACTGGTTTTTCCTCCTTACTGCAGACGCTGAATTGACCGAACAGATTGAAGTTGCTGACTATGTGGAGGGAAAAAAGTTCAAAATGTATGTGGTAAAAACCACCACGGCTGCAGATCGTAACGCTTTCAAAACAAAAGCTTATGATTTTGTCATTGATTTCTATCATCCAAAAGCAGAGGAGCAAGCGGATGCAGCGTTAGTCGGTGAATTGGGTAGTCAAACTGTCGGATCAATTACTTGGAAGTTTAAAACACTAACTGGCATTACCCCTATTGAAGTAAATGCTGATGAATTGAACCTTATACACGAGGATGGGGCTATTGCTTATGTCACCAAAGCTGGTATTCCGCAAACTAGCGAGGGTATTGTTTGTAGCGGAGAATATATCGATGTAATGCACGGGTTGTCATGGCTTAAGGTAGACGCAGAAAACAGAATCCAATCCGCATTTACAAACAATAAAAAAATTCCATTTGACCATCGAGGAATTAGCCTTTTGAGCGGACAACTAACAACAACATTCCGACAAGGCTACTCACAAGGAATTATTGCTGAGGATGATGACGGAAATCCTTTATACACAATTATTGCCAAATCTCGAAGCGAAGTACCTGCGGAGGAGCGCGCAGCACGTATCTACAATGGTCTTTTCTTTTCTTTAGAACTTGCTGGAGCGATTCATGGAGCAAATATTACAGGAGAAGTATTAGTATAGGGGGAGTAGAACATGGCAAGAACATATGATCCGAAAGATGTAACTGTGGTATTGGATGGTGTATTCATCACAGGCTTCCAAGAAGGGTCTTTCGTACAAGCGTCAAAAGATGAAGAAAATTTCAGTACAAAAGTAAGTGCGCAGGGCGAAGTTGCTGTTGCGTTTTCCAATAATCCGTTGGGAACCATTACTCTTACTTTATCGGCTACATCACCTTCGTTGCCTTATATTAAACAAAAAGCGAAGTCTAAAACCCCTTTCCCTATTTGGGTAACATACAGCGGAGATCCGAAAGAAGTTTCAGGAGGAACAGAAGCTCTTATCAAAAAGGCACCAGATAAAGAATATGGGGATGAAGTTGGAGATCGTGAAGTAGAGATTCAAGTCCTTGACTATACAGAAGAGTGATTTTGATGACAACAAAGAAAATCAATAACTTAACTAGGCAGTCCAATAGGGCTGCTTTATTAAATTTACATTACAAGGGAGAGATGTTTAAAATGCCAAAAATCGGAACTCAAAAAACAATCACAGTCGAAGGAATCGAATACACTCTGCAACATCCTGGAACTCGTGAATATTTACGAATTCAGGATCGTGCTCAAACAGAAACAGGCGTTCCTTCTACTGAAAAATTAGCAGAAGAATTGTTCAAGCATGTCATTGTGAATCCAAAAGTTTCTTTTGAGTATTTCGACGAGCATGAAGGTTTTGAAGAGGTCCTTAAAGAAGCTATGACCTTTCTTAGAACAGGAAAATAATAACCTAGACAAAACAACCTTACGACAGGAAGTTGAAAGGGAATGGTGGTTTTGGCGACCCATTGTCGCCAAAGTCATTAGTTATACAGAAGCAACTCAAATGTCTAAACGGCAGCTTATGAAGGCAAATATGGCCATGGATATTCAAGCGGAAAAAGAGGAACAAGCGATGAAAAAAGGTAGCAAAAAAAGATAAGAAGGAAAGGAGGGAAAGCATGGAACAACTCCGCGAATTAACGGTCGATATAGGTTTTAATGCCGACAGCTCCCCATTGAGTGAAATAACAAGAGAAATGAGTCGGTTTACACAACAAACAAAGGGAGCAAGCTCCGAAGTCGTTAAAATGAGCGCTGCAACACAGGCCATGAAGGCAGTAAACAAAGGGCTCATTGATGAAACTAAAGCATTAAATTCACAGCTTAGTCGTCAAAGCGATTTAATACGTCAGCTGGCAAGAACGTCCGGTATGAGCGCTACTCAGCTTGCGGCTGACTGGGCAGACATGTCGAAAGAAATGAAACAATCTATGATTCGAAACCATAATGATATGCGAAAATATCGCAAAGAACTAATGTCTGTCAGACACGATATGCGCAAACTTGGCATGCAGATGGGTCATTATACCGGTTCCACAAATGATTTCATGAAAGAAATCAACAAACTAGGAAAAGCCCATAAAAAAATCACTGATCAAATGATCAATAGTAATCTCTCTATGCGGCAAAGTCTTATCCAGACTGTCGCTACTATGTCGGCTATGAGCGGACAAAGTGAGAAAATCAGCGCCAACTATGACCGAATGGGCAATGCTGTGTACCTTGTAAACAAGCCTTTGCTTGCCATCACGAGTAATCTAGAACGTATGGCAAGACAAGGGAATGCAGCGTCCTTAGCTCTTCAAATGCTAGGGCCGAACGCAAGCATGAAGGCATTGCAGGACCAAATTCGATTGATTAACCAAGGTATCATGCGGCAACAAGCGGTAGTAATGGCGGCTAGCGTTGCATGGCTGGGCTTCACAGCAATCATGGCTCATGCAGCATTAGGGCCCGATCCGACGGAGATACGAAAACAACAGCAGGAACTGACCAGGATTTACCGTGAAGAGTGGCAAAAACGGGTCGATGAAATCTCTCACTTTGTCGGATTGTTTGAAAAGGTATCTGTACCGAAAGTAAAAGGTTCTGACCTTACAAAAGCTTTAAAAAGTCAGTTAGACGCAATCAAAATTTGGCGCACTAACTTACAAGGTCTCATCAAAAAAGGCGTAGACGAAGGACTTATTCAGGAATTACAAAAAGCGGGTCCAGCTGCTGCAGGTCAAGTAAAAGCCTTAAACACCATGAGCAAACCGGAACTTGATAAATATGTTGCGCTATGGCGTGAAAAAATGGGGCTTGCGAAACAGCAAGCAACTGATGAATTAGCAAAATTAAAACAACAAACAGACGCGAAAATAAGGGAACTTCAAAACAGCCTAACTCCATTAGGGAAGTCTTGGGAGAGGTTTAAAAGCACATGGGCTGACGCGCTTAAACCATTTGTTGATCTATGGGGTCAAATAGCCTCGAAGGTGGTTGATTTCGGCACGACGATCGGTAAATTTGTTCAAAAGCTGAACGAAATAAGCCCATGGATTACGAAGCTAGCGGGGATGTTCTTATATCTAGTTGTTACGTTTACATTATTGCTTTCCCCATTAGCGATAGGAATAGGTTACTTTATGGGATTAAAAGCGGCCTTTTCTGCGGCTTGGGTTATGATTAAACCATTAGTAACAGGTCTAGCGGCGATGAGCGGAACAGTTTTCCTTGTATCAGCGCTTGTTCTTGGTTTAGGAGTAGCCCTTTACCTCTTATGGACACGTTCAGAGACATTCCGAAACGCCGTGATAAATGGCTGGAATGCAATAAAATCGGCTGCTATTTCTGTATGGGGATTTATCAAGCCATACATCAACCAAGCCATTTCTGCTGTAGTCGGATTTGTACAAGAAAAAATGGCAGCGTTAAAGACTTTTTGGGATCAAAACGGCTCACAGATCCTGCAAGCGGCCAAAAACGTTTGGACACCTATCCAAGCTGTAATTGTCGTAGCAGCAAAGACGATTTGGGCTGTTATGAAGTTTGTCTGGCCATTAGTTCTTTCGCTGATCAAGTCCGTCTGGGGCAATATTAAAGGCGTAATTAATGGTGCTCTAAACGTCATCATGGGTCTTGTCAAGGTATTTTCCGGCTTGTTTACCGGTGACTTCGGTAAGATGTGGGAAGGTATAAAACAAGTCTTTTCTGGAGCAATTCAATTCATCTGGAACTTTATCCAGCTTTCCATGTTCGGAAGGGTACTCGGAGCTGGAAAAGCGTTCGTCGTCGGATTTAAAAATGTCTTTGTGGCGCTTTGGAATGGCTTGAAATCTCTATTTGTCGGTGGCGTCAGAGCTGTATGGAGCTTTCTTGTAAAAGGTTTCACCGGCATGAGGAATGCGTCAAATACCATTCTTACCGGTTTAAAAAATACAGCATTAGGCATTTGGAACACCTTACGAGGTGGCTTGTACGGTCTTATTTCTCGTATTGTAGGGAGTGTAAGAACCGCATGGACAACAGCAAAAACCAACACAGTCAATATGTTCAACAGCATTAAATCAGCAATAACGCAACGATTTAACGATATTGTTGACGCGGCAAAAGCCCTGCCAGGCAAGATTGGATCAGGAATAAAAAGCATGGCCGGAAAAGCGCTAAGCGGTGTTAAACACTTAGCGAATACGCTTGTTGGAGGACTTGCACAAGGAATCAACGGTGTTACTGGTGGTATCAACTGGGTATTAGACAAAATTGGAGTAGATAAGAAAATACCTACATGGACTCCACCGAGATACGCAAAGGGTACTAATTACCATCCTGGCGGTTTAGCAATCGTCGGTGATGGCGGCGGCCCAGAATTAATCCGTACACCATCCGGGCAAATCGGGCTATCGCCTGCGAAAAGTACGCTTGTTAACCTTCCAAAAGGTTCGGAAGTTTTACCACATAGAGAAACACAAGCATTATTGAAATCAGGCTTAATCCCTGCTTATGCGAAAGGTATTGGTACAAAACTAAAAAGTGTTGCAAGCAAAGCTGTCGATACCGCAAAGAATGTTGCAGGAAAAGCTTGGACAGGAGCAAAGAAAGCGGTTGGAAAAGCAAAAGATTTAGCTTTAGACGTATGGTCTTATATTGACAATCCTGGCAAACTCATGAAGAAGGTTTGGGAGCAATTCGGAGTAAAAGCACCAAGTGTTGCTGGATCCTTTGGTGACATTGGTAAAGGTGCTCTTACTATGATAAAAGACAAAGCAATAAGCTTTGTGAAAAAGAAGTTAGAAGATATTGGATCATTTGCGGGTGGATCTGCCGCACCATCACAAGTAAAAGCTTGGATTATACAAGCGTTGAAAATTACTAAGACACCTTTGTCTTGGTTGCCAGCGTTGTTGTTGAAGGCTCAAAAAGAGTCAACTTTTAATCCGAGGGCTATAAACCTATGGGATTCTAATGCAAAACGTGGCACACCATCGAAAGGTTTAATGCAGGTTATTGATCCGACATTTAGGCAATACAAATTGCCAGGATTCAATGATATTTGGAACCCAGTTCACAATACAATTGCCGCAATCAGATATATCAAGGCCAGATATGGAACAGTCTTTAATACACCTGGAATAAGGTCAATGAGAAGGGGCGGCCCGTACAGAGGATATGCTGCCGGAGGTATTGCAACCAAACCGCAGTGGGCGACTCTTGCAGAGAATGGCTGGAAGGAGTTTATAATTCCGACACAGCCGAGCATGAGAAAAAGAGCCCTTGCTTTGTTGGCGCAGGCAAATGCTGAACTTGGTTACACTCCGAGCAGAGAAAAATCTAGCACAAGCAACACTTATACACCATCTATAAGCGGAAGCGTTGGAGGAAGAACTTACACAGTTCATTATGCACCGCATGTTGAGATAAAAGTCGAAGGGAACCTTGACGCTAACACAACACAAAGTCTGAAACAAGAATTTCAAAAAATGTTGGATGAACATTACAAAAAGCTGAATGATTTATTCGGCTCCGAGGTGGTTTACTAATGGCAAGGCTTGGCAAAGTGAACCTTATCATAGAATCAGAAGGCGATAACAGTTCAATAGAAGCCACTTCCTATCCTGCTGAAAAAGGCATACCTTATACCGATCACGTTCAAGAAAAGCCGGACGAGTTTACGCTCTCCGGCTATATTATTGGGAAAAATTATCAATCTGATAAAGAATACTTAAAAAAAGAAATGAAAAAAGGAACGATTATGACGTATGTTGGGCGAAATATCGCCAAAAACGTCATTATTTTAAGCATTGATGGAAATGTTGATTCTAGCATTGCGAATGGTTCGGCAATTTCTATCAAATTACAAACTATTAGAATTGCAAATACATCCTGGGTCAGCGTGAAAAACAGCGGCAAGAAAAAGCCAGTATCGAAAAAAACAACAACAGCTGTTTATCATGTTACAAGGCGAGGCGACACATACTGGGAACTATCCAAAAAGTACGGTACTTCTATTGCTCAATTAAGGGCATGGAATAAGTACCCTGACAAGAAAATTCCTGTCGGCGTAAAATTGCGCGTGAAATGAGGGTTCTGAATGCGTGATTACATTCTAATAGACAAAGAAAATTTACCCGAACAATTTGAAATTGATCTAGCCAATGAAACTTATGTTTTAGAGTTCAATTACAATAAAACTTACGACTTTTTTACAGTCGATCTTTACGATATTAATATGAATCCTATTGTTCTAGGCGAAAAATTGGTTATCAATATTCCGTTATGGAGCAATATAACCGACAGCCGATTACCTGCGCCTTCTCTTGTTCCAATGGATGAATCGGGGAAAGCGGAACGGATCACATATGACAATTTTGGTGAAACGGTTTTTCTTTTCATTGATGATACGCCGGAGGATGAAGAAAATGGCGACTAAACAGCTATTTGGGCGCGTGGTCAAGGTTCATGTTGAAAGCGACAAATATAAAGCCGATTTTTCCGGTGATAATCTTCATATCGAGTTTGAAGTTCCATTTGACGATGATGAAAAGCCAAACCAAACAGAAATTCGGATATTTAACCTTTCCAAAACTTCAATTAGCCGAATTATCAAAGGAGCTTCCTGTACCTTACAAGCCGGATATCGTTCAGATTATGGAGTTATAGCGCAAGGGAAAATTACTAGCGTTTACACAAATAGAGAAGGTGTAAACAAAATTACCATCATAAAGATGCTAGAAGGTCAGGATTATTCCGGCAAAAAAACAAAGAAACCTATTACTTTCAAAGCCGGAACTAAAGCAGATGTAATTATTAAGCGTTTGGTTCAAGTTCTAGGGATCCGTTTGGCAGAAATGAAATTGCCAAAGAATGTGGTTTATAAAAAAGGCTATACCGTAACCGGAAACATCATGAACAATCTAGTCGAAGTCGTGAGAGATTCCGGGGCTTCTATGTATTGGCGAAAAGGTAAGATGATTATTCGTTCAATCAAAGAAGGAACGGACGAGCGTTTTCGTTTAGAGGAAAGTACAGGATTAATCGAATCGCCGGAAGCATTTGAGGAAGATGGTTACAAAGGCTATAACGTCAAATCATTGTTGCAACATCGTATTACAACAGCAAGTATTATTGAAATACGATCAAAAACAGCAAACGGAAAATATAGGGTCAAAAAAGGGAAGCATATCTGCAACGGAAGCGACTTTATAACGGAAATGCAGGTGATCTAATGGCCAACGATGACAAATTCTTTAACAATTTAATCCGGGAAATTGGTTTAAATATTTATGTTTCTGCACCTGCAAGGGTCGTAAATGTTTACGGTTCAAAAGCCGATGTAAAACCGTTATTCAAAACAAAGGATATAGACGGAGAAGTGAAAGAGCTGGCGGTTATTTTAGGAGCTCATATTCTGAAACATGTCGGGCCTGTGAATGTTGGTGATGTTGTTCATTTGAATTTTACGGATCGGGCTTTAGATAACATGAACGGAAATCAAACATTTGATCCTGGTTTTACGAGATTGCACAGCATGAATGATGCTGTCATTGTGGGGGTGTATCAATTATGATTGCACCTAAACTGGTAGACGGTGATCTTGTCGTCGAAAATGGCGAATTAGTCATGATAGATGGGGATGAAGAACTCGCTCAGTCCATTCGCTCTATTTTAGAGACGAGGAAGGGCGAGTTTTTTTTAGAACCAGAACATGGCTTGTCTTATGAAAATTTGCTTGGAAAGAACACAAACAAAGAAGCACTTAGAGACGACATAATAGAAGCTGTTTCACAAGAACCTAGAGTCGAATCTATACCAGACATTCAAATTATTGATGATCGAAAAGCAAGAAAAAGGAGCGTAAAACTTACTATCCAAAAAGAAACAGGTGAATTAGTGGAGATAGGGGAGGTGGAACTCGGTGGGGTTGGATAAGTACGGATTTAAAAGAAAAACTTACGATGAACTATTGACAGATATGGAAAATAAAATGCGCGGGCTCTTTGGTGAAAATGTAAATCTTTCACCGAGAAGCCCGTTTGGTCTTATATTAAGGCTTTTTGCCTGGGCGCTTTCTCTTGTGTGGGAACTAGCGGAAAAAGTCTATTATTCCGCATATGTGAGCAAAGCGGAAGGGGTTCAACTCGATAACTTAGCGGCAAATAAAGGGTTATCGCGAGAACAAGCCTCCGAATCAACGGTTGAACTTGTTTTCACAGGACAGCCAGGATTTACGATTCCGGAACAAACTCAATTTTCTACTGCAAACAATATATATTTCTTTCTCATTGAAGATGTAACACTAGACAGCAACGGAAACGGTCAAGGAAGGGCGGTTTCGGTAGAAAAAGGGATTCATACAAATGTTGGGCCTAATACAATCACCATTCAAGCTGAACCGATGGAAGAAATCACATCGGTTACAAATCCAGAGCCGGCGACAGGTGGCCGAGACGAAGAAACATACGAAGAATTTAGAGAACGCTTAAAAATTTCTCCTTCTAAGGGTGGAAAAGCAACAGTTCCGGCTATCATTTCGAATCTAAGGGAAACAGACGGAGTTATTTCTGCAAATGCAGTCATCAATAACAAAAATGTGCCAGATCAATATGGAAACCCTCCCAAATCGGTTCATGTTTATGTTTTAGGCGGTTTAAGAGACGAAATAGCGGAAGCCATTTTTGATGCCGTAGCAGGCGGAATTGAAACAGTCGGGCAAGAAATGGTTTTGGTTGAAGATATCAGCGGGGAACAGCATGAAGTACGGTTTGATTATGTCGATGAAGTGAACATTCGGATACAAATTTCATTGCAAACCAATCCTACTTTCCCTGTCGATGGTGAAAAACGAATAAAAGATGAATTGATTAAATTCATCGGTGGAACGGATAGCAACGGAATCTATTGGATCGGTCACAATATGGGTCAAGATGTTATTTATTCCAAGTTATTTAGAGTTATTGATTCAGCAGCCGATGGAATCGAAGATATTTCTCTATCCATCGGAAGGGATGGCGGCGCTTTAGCAAACGAAAATATAGAGATTGGCCCACATGAAACAGCTAAGACACGCGTCGATTTAATCGAGGTGACAGTTACATGATTAATGAATGGCTGTCAAAGCTTACGGATCATTACAAGAAAGACCCAAATTCAAACATCGGAAAGCTTCTATCGGTTGTTTATGATGAAATCGAAGAATTAAAGAGCACTTTTCTAAAGATCGAGGAATGGCGAAATATCAATAATGCCGAAGGAACAACGCTAGATTTAGCAGGCGAAAACGTAGGACAACCGAGAGGAAAAGCGACAGACGAAATTTATCGCGTGATGATCCGGGGGAAAGAGGCGCTTAATCAATCGGACGGAACGATCAATAAAATTATTGAAGTTTTATCTAAAACGCTTGATTGTAAACCATCTGATATAAATGTTTTCTCTGTAAAAGAAACAGAAGAAGATGATGAACCTGCGGCATTAATCGTGAAAAAAGCGCCATTGGAAGCACTAAATAAAGTCGGCATGACTCCTGGACAATTCGTTCAAATCGCTGAAAGGGCAGCAGCCGCAGGTGTTCGCGTTGCAAGTGTAAACCTTGAAGGAACTTTTAGCTTTGCAAGCGGAACCGATATCGAAACAAGCGAATTCGGTTTTGCTGATATAGAAGGAACGATTGGCGGTACTCTTGGCGGTGTATTTATGTCAGCTGATGATTATGAATTGCCTATTTAGGAGGTTGATAAAATGCCATTTGACCAAAATAATTTGCCGGAATGGAATGCACCAGGCGTTGAACCGCCGCAAAGTAAAAAAAATAGTGGATGGGGGCCGGGTGAAAAACCTCCTGGTGATTGGTTTAACTGGTTTTTCAATAAAACTTACAATGCTTTGAAATCGCTATTTACAAACGCACAGCACAAAGAAGAAAAAGGACAACCTAACGGTTACGCTAGTTTAGATGAAAATGGAAAAGTACCATCCAATCAGCTTAGTTTAACAAAAAATCAAGTCGGGCTTGGGAACGTCGATAACGTAAAACAAGCGTCAAAAACCGAATTTGACGCTCATAATAATGATAATGTCCGACATGTCACACAAGCGGACAAAGACAGATGGAATGGCGCACTCCCGGCATCTAGTTATACAGCTAATGATGTTCTAAACAAAATAAAAACAGTAGACGGCTCCGGAAGCGGATTGGATGCGGATATGCTTGACGGAAAAGATAGCAGCGCTTTTGCACAAAGCGCTTTTTCAAGTGTCAAAGTCGGTGCTACTACCGTTTCAGCAGACAGCCCGAACGATACAATTGAAATTGTTGCCGGATCTAATGTCACAGTAACACCGGACGCGGCGAATGACAAAATAACGATTGCGGCAAATGTTCCGGTTTCTAGCGTAAACGGAAAAACTGGATCGGTAAATCTTTCACATACAGATGTTGGCGCGGCTCCGGCAACACATAGCCATGCCATTGCAGATGTGACAGGATTGCAAACAGCTTTAGATAGCAAAGTTCCTTCTTCTGATGTGGTAACGACACCTGCCGCAAACAAAATACTGAAACTTGACGCTAATGCAAAACTTCCGGCTTCTATCACAGGGAATGCCGATGGAAACGCGGCAACAGCTTCTAAATTACAAACGGCTAGAACAATTTCATTGTCCGGGGATGTAACCGGATCAGCTTCATTCGATGGATCAGCGAATGCAACCATTTCCGCAACATTAGCGAACAGCGGAGTAACACCGGGAACATATCCGAAGGTAACGGTTGACGCAAAAGGTAGGGTAACAGGCGGTCAATTATTGTCTGCATCCGATATTCCAAGCCTAGATTGGAGTAAGATCACAAGCGGAAAACCGACAACATTGGCGGGTTATGGTATTACGGATGCGATCCCGACAAGCCAAAAAGGTACGGCCAACGGTGTTGCTTCACTTGACGGAAACACAAAAGTTCCAACATCTCAATTGCCGAGCGCAAGTACAAGCGCGGCGGGGATTGTTCAATTAAACGACACAACAAACAGCACATCTACAAGCCAAGCGGCAACGGCGAACGCGGTTAAACAAGCAAATGATAGGGCGGTTAGTGCGGAAAATAACGCCAAAAATGCAAGTCTCCCAAGAACGGGAGATACAAATGTTGAAATATCAGTAAAAAATGCTCTTAATGTCTCTGGATACAGAACATCTAATACAGAGGTTTCGAATGCTAATAAATGGACAAGATTATGTAGTTTAAGAGTTACCGCGCAATACGGTTATGTAGTTGCTGATATAGATTTATTGTCAGGACATGATGGTAGCGCAACCGCAAAATTTGCGACTGTTTATGTGAGATTAAAGCAAAAAAATCCTATGGGGCAATCTCCATATTGCCAATTAGTAATTAAAACGGCTAACGGACTCACTTCTAATGATATTAAAGGTGTTGTAACAGCTAATAGCGCAACAGAAACCATTTTGGAATTATGGGCTAAAATTCCGTGGGGATATGAAGAAATTCATTTTTATCCTCAAAACTTAATGACAAGTAGCGGTTCTTTTACTCCTTTTGAATTACAAGCATTTTCCGATACTTTACCGACAGGGACACAAGTAAATGCAGATGTTATTTTTGAAACACCAAACGGCGCTCAAGCCAAAGCCAACCAAGCAGAAACAAACGCTAAAAACTATTTTAATAGTCAAAAGGGTGTACCAAACGGCGTTGCAACTCTTGGGGCAGATGGAAAAGTACCTGCTTCTCAATTAAACATTAGCATGACAGGTTCAGCGATCAGTATTACAGATAACGGAAATTATTATACAAGTGCAGATGTTGAAGGCGCGTTGCAAGAAATCGGGCAAACACTCAACGCAATGCGTGGCGATTTAATTACGTCAGTCAATAACATTTTGAATATGTGAGGTGATTCGTAATGCCAACAAGAACGGATGTAACAATCGTCAACCAAGCGTATGACACATCGGGCAACGGCGGGCGTAAGTTGGTAAGATTATCAAATGGTTGGTTGGTTGCGGCAGTTTCTCAAAATTCATCTCAACCAAAAACAATTTATCTTTACAAGTCAACGGATAATGGTAATACATGGTCACAATTATGTTACATTCAGCATACTAGCGGAGGAATAAATGATGTAACCTACCCTTCACTAGCTAGCAAGGGTAATTTTGTTTATTGTACGTTTGTGCGAAACAATAACGTTTTTTGCGCTGTTTCAATAAACGCTGAAACACAAACTAATACGAATGTTTATACTAACAGAGTAGAAATATACACAGCAATAACAGATGCCTACAATTCATCTATTGCTATTAACGGAAATGAAATACATGTAACCTATGACGCAGTCGTTCCTTCGTTTCCGAATTCACGTAACATTTTTTATGTGAAAGGTACGATTAACGCTGACGGAAGCGTGACGTGGGGTGCGGTGGAGCAATGGACAACGGCTAATAATAATGGTTCAGATTTTAAAAATCCAACTATACAAATGCACGGAAATATTCCGATGGTATTCGCCGAAACTCCGTGGTTGAATGTTACTCAAACAGGCGCATCTTTAGGTTCTTCTTATCGAGGAATTATTGTTTTAAAACGTGACAATACATTAACCACTCATACGGGAAGTTATTTGAATGGCTCGCTTATTTCATTTAAATATGTGTATTCAAACACAGGAGGCTACACCCAATCCTCACCATCCGCATGTGTCGATAAAAACGGGCGGATATGGGTGGCGTGGAGTGGTACAGATGCAACGGATAGTAGCGTAAATAATATTCGTGTTGCTTATTCGGATGACGGTGGCGTAACATGGTCAGCGATGACGAAATTGACGAGTGGAAATAGTTATAGTCAAGACAGACCTTCTATTACAGTAAACAGAAATAATGAAGTATTTATAGTTTGGCATGGTAGAGATGTCTCGGACGTTCGCACAGATATTAGAATGATTAAATATTCGAATGGTTCGTGGGGAAGTATTTCTACTGTTTCCGCAGGAACAACAAACCATAAATACTATCCGTCAGTTTTATTTGATACAACACTTGATTTTTCTACACCGTTATTTATTTATCAAGATTTACAAAGTGGAAAAGTCGGCTTCTACGGAACATGGACAATTACAACTATTTCCGTCACACCGGGTTACATCGGACAAAAAACGTCAGCCGATAAAAGCAATATTTTATCGTACTCCATCACGACAGACGGTACGATGTCCACTATCACCGAAAAAATCAACGGTACAACCATCGCAACACGAACGAATCCAACAAACGGACAGCAATTTACCGTTAGCTTATCGCAAGCCCAATGGGACGCGATTAAATACGGCAACGCTCATACGCTCACAATCGAAATGGGTAGCGATACGTGGACATATACGTTTGATAAGCGTTTGAACGCCAACGATGACATATTAAGCGCGGTGAAAGGTGTACAAGATTTACAAAGTCATTTGAATGGAATTAAAGCACAATTAGGATCAGCGATTCGTTCGAAGGGCGGAACGGTGAATGATACGGATGCGTGGAGTGCGTTTGTGAGTGCGGTTAGTAATATGCAAGTTAAAAGATGGGCGAGTGGTTCGACAGCTACCGTATCAAACCTAACTAAAGTAACAATAAACAACTTAACTTTTACACCTTCGCTTGTTTATATATATACTTTATCAGATAACGCTTATTACCAAGCAGGAATCGTTACAAATACAAATTTACAAGCAAAGTTTCAAGGTTCATTTTACGATTCTGTTGGTTATGCCAACGCTGCAGGATATGCCTATCAAACAGCCGACACGAAAAACAATATAATTACCAATGGTTTTGAATTTACAAATTTAACAGGCGGTTCATCTTCATTTTATTGGGTTGCTTACGAATAGGAGGGGAGTAAATGAAATATATCGGAAGAAAAATTTATTATGATAAATCAACAGGAAATGTAATTTTAGATACAGGTGAAATGATAGGCGCAGTTGTTGAAACAACAATCGAGCAGGATTTTGAAACATACGAAGCATTAAAAGAACGTGTTCGTGATACTGTCGGCGTTATTCAGCTTGAATACGGCCAATATGCGGCAGATTTTGCTCAATGCAACGGATACCGAGTGAATCCGCAAACGTTAGAATTAGAGTTTTCATATCCCGATCCAAACCAACCTACACAAGAGCCTGTTTTCGTGAAGCCATTAACAGAACAAATCGCGGAAGTTAGAAGCGAAATAGATAATGCGATTATCGAGCTTACAATGGCTATTGCAATGCAGGGAGGAGGTGCGTAATGTTCAACGAAAATTCAGTCGTCGTTCAAGCATGGGTGAGGAAAATTCGTGAAGGGGCGGTGACATTTGATGATGTTCCGGCTCTTTCTAATTTGCGCGATATTGTTCGCGACATTTTGGATCATAAGAAAGGGGAGGAAGCAAATGTTTAACGAGAATAGCGTTGTGGTTAAAGTGTGGTTTACAGCTGTCTTATCGGGGACTTATAAATACTCTCAAGTGCCGAATTTATCAAACTTACGCGAAGTAGTTGGCGAAAAATTAACCGCGATAGGTTACGATATTAATAATGAGAATGCGTAAGTAAACTATATAGAAGCAAACCAAACACCTCAGAAGGTGTATTTTTTATGCCTTTTTACAGAAAGATTGGGGGTTCAAAATTGGAGCAAAAGGATTACGAAAGAATTGCCACATTAGAGACCCAACTAGCGGCATTATCGAAAAGTCTTGAACGTATCGAAAGTAAATTGGACGCGTATAGCGCAAATTTTTTAACAAGAAACGAAGCCGATATTCGATTTAAAAACATAGAAGATGAGATGAAAGAAGTTAAGGAAAATAAACGAGCGAATCTTTCATTATTAGTGAGCGTCGCAGCGGTGGCTGTCACTTTTGTTTTTTCGTTATTAACTTATTTAAAAGGATGATGGTAGATGGAAGCAATTCTTTCGATTGAATTTACGGCATATTTGGCGTTGGCAGTACTTCTTTATGCTATCCGTCAAGCTACAAACCTTTCAAATCGCTATATCCCGATCGTTGCGGTTGTACTCGGCGTTGCTTTCTCTATCCTAGAAAGCGGCGCTTTTTCTTTTGAAGTTCTAGTCAGAGGCCTTCAATTCTCTTTGTATGGCGTTGGTTCTGTGGCAACCATTAAATATGCAATTGAAAAAGGGAATGGTGAAAAAAATGACAATAGGGCTTAAGGAATTGTTGGAGAAAGCAGAAAAAAAGTTAGCCGGCGTCCATCCTACTGTTTCAGCAAAAGCGCGTCAATTAATCTCGTTGGCATATAAAGAGGGAATCAACGTCATCATTACCCAAGGACTTCGCACGATCGAAGAACAGAATGCCCTTTATGCGCAGGGCAGAACTAAGCCCGGAAAAATCGTCACGAATGCACGTGGTGGCTATTCATATCATAATTTTGGACTTGCCTTTGATTTCGCCGTGCTGAATGCTGACGGCAGCGTGAACTGGAATGTTGATGTGAAATGGAAGCGTGTCGGACAAATCGGAAAAAGTCTAGGTCTCGAATGGGGAGGCGATTGGAAGGACTTTAAGGACTATCCTCATTTTCAGATGACGTTCGGGCTATCCCTTGCTGATCTGCGGGCAGGAAAAAGACCAAATATAAAGGAGGAAACAAAAGTGGCTGGATATCAATTGAGCGAACAAGAAAAGAAAATGATCGAAGAACTGAAAAAGTTAGGTATCACAGATGGGAAAAATCCAGAGCGGACAGTGAATCAGCTTTATCTTTGGAAAGTGGTATATGCTGTTATTAAAAGTATTAGAGAAGGAAAGATAAAATAAATTTGGATAACCCCTGCCTATTAGGTGGGGGATTTTTTTGTTTTTGGAAGGAATTTCAATTCTAGTGGAGAATAAACAATAGTTGGGAGGTGGGGCATATGTTTAAAGTTTTAGGAAAATTGCGGTGCGGCATTTGTTCTGAGGTAGTTGAAATAGACGATAAAGTGTTCCTGGACCAGTTGAATACTATTACACACCAAAAATGTTATCACAAAACCTCAACACCACAAATTCCGATTAAAGACGAGGGCACGTTCAGAAAAATGCTCTTTAAATATCCTTTTTTTAAATAGAAAAGCCCTTCTCACTCAAGAAGGGCTTTTTTGATATTTTTCTTTTCTGTCCTCCATGCAAATCTTTTTCCCGTTTAATAGCAAAAATTTTTATAAATAGGTTTATAAATTAATCGAAAAATGTATATTAATAGACATAGAGTTTAGTGTCGAATATTTAAAAATCTTAATTATTTAATGGCATTTCCTGTAGAAAAAAATCATGTTATAATCTAATTTGTCCACAATATCCACAATGTTTATAGACTACGATATTAGAAGAAAAATATGAAAGGAAGCTTTTATATAATGGGTGATAAAGTGATATTGAACTTTGATGAGTCTGGAAATATGGGAACAAAAGGAAAATATTTCACAATTGCTTGTATAGAATCAAAAAATATAAAACCATTATCAAATGTAATGAAAAAAACAGTTTTAAAAACTAAAAAGACCTTTGCTGAATACCAAAATTGCAGGGAAATTAAGGCTAAAGATTCTTATCCAGCGATCAAAGACTATTTTCTAAGAAAAATCGCTTCTAAAGATATAAACATTAGATATATTGTTGCAGATCTTGAGCATGTAAAACAAGAATTAAAAGATGATGAAAATCTTTTGTATAATTACATGTTACAATTTTTAATTGTTCCAGTTGCAAAACAATCATCTGTTTCCAGCTTGGTAATTAATCTAGACAAAAGAACTATAAAAGTTAAATCAACAAACTCGTTTGCTGACTATATAAAAATAAAGCTTAATTATGAGCTGGGTTGCAATGTTAGTGTTGAGGTAAATTACATAGAATCGCATAACTCATATGCAATACAAGCAGCAGATTTTGTGGCAAATGCAATTAATACTAAATATGAGTTTGGAAAAAATTATTACTATGATTTAATAAGTAATAAAGTCGTTCAGAGAGAGTTATTTCCTTACAAGAATTTTGGTCAGAATAAAGTAGTGAGTTTTTAAAGCATTTGCAAATTATGGATATATATAAATTTTATTAAAAATGTTTACATCTAAAAAAAACTGTTGTATTATTTCAGTAGTTAAAGTTATCGGCGCAAGTAAACCCTAAAATAACGTGTGATTGTTTGAACACATAAACTGCCTATTTGTGGTAGTCGTTGTTTAGGTTTTGCGCTTTATCACCCATTATATATAAAAATTTTGTGGACCATGTATAAATGGTCTTGTTTTTTTAATAATATTTAATAATGTAGAGTAAGCCCTATATAACGTGTGATAGTAAATTACACATAAGCGGTCTGTTAAGGCAGCCGTTATATAGGCATCTACTATTATATACAGGGAAGAATCCCCTTCTTTTATGCAGAGGGGGGATTTTTTCTTTTTTTGTAGGGTTTTGGAACCAAATGATGTATTAACAATTTTAAATATCCTTTTTTTAAATAGAAAAGCCCTTCTCACTCAAGAAGGGCTTTTTTGATATTTTTCTTTTCTGTCCTCCATGCAAATCTTTTTCCCGTTTAATAGCAAAAATTTTTATAAATAGGTTTATAAATTAATCGAAAAATGTATATTAATAGACATAGAGTTTAGTGTCGAATATTTAAAAATCTTAATTATTTAATGGCATTTCCTGTAGAAAAAAATCATGTTATAATCTAATTTGTCCACAATATCCACAATGTTTATAGACTACGATATTAGAAGAAAAATATGAAAGGAAGCTTTTATATAATGGGTGATAAAGTGATATTGAACTTTGATGAGTCTGGAAATATGGGAACAAAAGGAAAATATTTCACAATTGCTTGTATAGAATCAAAAAATATAAAACCATTATCAAATGTAATGAAAAAAACAGTTTTAAAAACTAAAAAGACCTTTGCTGAATACCAAAATTGCAGGGAAATTAAGGCTAAAGATTCTTATCCAGCGATCAAAGACTATTTTCTAAGAAAAATCGCTTCTAAAGATATAAACATTAGATATATTGTTGCAGATCTTGAGCATGTAAAACAAGAATTAAAAGATGATGAAAATCTTTTGTATAATTACATGTTACAATTTTTAATTGTTCCAGTTGCAAAACAATCATCTGTTTCCAGCTTGGTAATTAATCTAGACAAAAGAACTATAAAAGTTAAATCAACAAACTCGTTTGCTGACTATATAAAAATAAAGCTTAATTATGAGCTGGGTTGCAATGTTAGTGTTGAGGTAAATTACATAGAATCGCATAACTCATATGCAATACAAGCAGCAGATTTTGTGGCAAATGCAATTAATACTAAATATGAGTTTGGAAAAAATTATTACTATGATTTAATAAGTAATAAAGTCGTTCAGAGAGAGTTATTTCCTTACAAGAATTTTGGTCAGAATAAAGTAGTGAGTTTTTAAAGCATTTGCAAATTATGGATATATATAAATTTTATTAAAAATGTTTACATCTAAAAAAAACTGTTGTATTATTTCAGTAGTTAAAGTTATCGGCGCAAGTAAACCCTAAAATAACGTGTGATTGTTTGAACACATAAACTGCCTATTTGTGGTAGTCGTTGTTTAGGTTTTGCGCTTTATCACCCATTATATATAAAAATTTTGTGGACCATGTATAAATGGTCTTGTTTTTTTAATAATATTTAATAATGTAGAGTAAGCCCTATATAACGTGTGATAGTAAATTACACATAAGCGGTCTGTTAAGGCAGCCGTTATATAGGCATCTACTATTATATACAGGGAAGAATCCCCTTCTTTTATGCAGAGGGGGGATTTTTTCTTTTTTTGTAGGGTTTTGGAACCAAATGATGTATTAACAATTTTAAATATCCTTTTTTTAAATAGAAAAGCCCTTCTCATTCGAGAGGGGCTTCTTAAAAAATCTTTTCCAGCACAACAGCATCTTTTATAACAATTTCATTATCATCTAAGCCGTCGTCTTTATTTGTTAATTCGTTCCCCCCGATTATGTAGCAGTGCCATGTAGCAAATGGCCCTTCAAAATCTTTGTAAGTTTCAAGGTTCCAAGCTGATGTTCCATCCAGCAATGGTAGTGATTCATATTCTTCTGTTCCGTATTCGGGAAATTCTCTTTCATCTTCTCGATCGAGGTTGTGTCTGCTCGGCTCACATATCTCGCCGATCTCTCTTTCTTTATCCTCAAACCGAATTCCTAAGTACCAGTACTGATCTTCAAATTTTTTTAACGCTTCCCTACATTGCTTTTCGATGTTCATTTCTCATTCTCCTTTCCTTAACCTCAATTATATTATACAATTATATAATTGTATAGTTAATAGTCAATTTAAAAATTCTTTTAATTTGTCCAAATCTTCTTTCCAAAAAAGCTGGACTTTTCCTTTTCCTGATCCGGATTCTTTGACTGGCTTAATATTGCCTTGTCGTAAATGGTGCTGAAAAGCCACATTGGATAGTCCGACATAGCTTTCTGCCTCGCGTCTCGTCATAAGCTGCTCTAAAAATTCTTCTTTAGTCATCTTCATTGTTGCTATCCTCCAATATGGGCTTAAAGTATTTTTTTTCGGCTTCTATTCTTGCTTTTATAGCATCTTCTTTGCTATCAAAGTATCCAAGTGTGATCTGTTCTCCTTTAAAACCGATGTAAGCGCGCCATTTTTGGCGACTCTCCATCCAACTTACGCCTTTATGCCCACTTTTATTATGTTTGTGTAGTTTAGCTTTTAACGCTGTTTTTCTTGTCCCGTTCAAACGATCTTGATTTATATGACGTTTAACCCCAACATCTCTTTTACTAGCTCGTTTACAACCGCAACTCTTGTAATGACCTGCCCGTAGCGACGCCCCTGTTACAAAAATTGTGTTCCCACAAGCGCACCGACACTCCCATAAGAGTGTGTTATTGTTGCCGCGTTTATCACTTAATCTAACGACAACAAGATCACCAAATTGTTGTCCTGTTAGATCAATCCTTTTTGAGTCGACTCGTTTAACCACGGTACACCTCAAATACATACAGATTTCGGCGCCCAAAACTTATTTACAATATCAATTTTTACCGCCAAAATGTTTGACGCCGTTCCGAGCAATCTTCCAAGCGTTGTTCATAACAGACTTCTTTGTTAATTTCATTTCTCATTTCCCCTTTCCTTATTCTAATGACATTATACATTTATATAATTATATAGTCAAGAGTTGATTTTATTTTTCACGATATAAAATAATCCCTTCTTAACCGAGAGGGGCTTCAAATATAAAAACACACCCACTCTCTATGAGTGGGCTCCTTTATACCTTTGGTTCTCCATATACTTCTTTCATGGCCACATCCGATACAATCCATGTTCCTTCTGACTTCCGTGCAAGTTTTTGTTCAGCATATTTCACGAGAGGCCCATATTTGCAAGAATGACGGATTGTTCCTGGTTTCAAATCCCATCTTTTTTCCGCCTCACGAGCTGTCATCCAAGTGAAGGCAGTTGCTGTTTTCCCCGAGTGAACAAACGCTCCATAGAAAGAATATCCTCCGTTGATGTGAAAGTATTTTTCTTCCGTATCGACTTTTTCGACTTCTTCGGAGTATGCGGACATGAATTTTTGAACAAGCATCTCTGGAACATCTTGCGCAAAACGTTGAAACAACATGAGAACGCTGAATCCGTTTTTCCAATTTGGTCCGTATAGTTTGTCAAGAGCCGGTTTTTCGAAAGCTGATCCTTTCTCAAAATCATGAACACGCAAGATCACACCGAGCCAAAACAAACACTTCCGAGTATCCGTATAGCCTGCTGCTTCAAAGTGATGATTGGCTACTATGTCGAAGCCTTCGTAGTATTTCATGCTGTCACATCTCCTTTCCAATTGCTCGTAATTTGACCGTTCTCAATACGAGCAAACAAATATCCATCGTCTGAAAGATTGTCACGGATATAACCGTTCAATGTTCCGGCTTGCAGTAACACTGTATACGGCGGATTTGCTGCATAATAAATATCAACAGTTGAACCTTCTACAACAAATGCCGGCATTTCAAAATAGAAACCCACGTCATTCAAAGCTCTGACAACATCATCGATGACATCTTGACGCGCGTATACAGCGACATATCGACCTTCTACGTACTCATTTCCCCAAGATAATTCTTCGGCAACACGTACATAGACATTTCCGTTTTCAGCAACAGTTTGAGCGCCAGGAACAAATCTCTCAAGTGTACCATGTGCAACAGTGTCATATGTTCCTGCAACGTATGGGAAACCATCATTTTTCGGAACACCTTCAAAGGATTTCCGGTATAGAGAACCTGCAAACGAAAACACCTTCACGTCATCCTCGAATTTCTCAACAACTGCTCGAACATCAGAAATTTTCCATCTTTTCATTTTTCATTCCCCTTTTCATATTTTTTAGATCGCCTCCCCTTTTCGGTTCATCGGCGCTGATAATCACTCGACTTCTACATCTACAACAATCTTGTCATCTGATGTTTTGTCATTCATCCCGTAGTAGCGAACAAACACATTTTGAATGTCGCCCTCATCAACATATTTGTTGGATAGGCGAAGTTCGACGACTTCAATTCCACCCATTTCGCTTCGGTTTTTCTCTTCGATGTCTGTCCAACCGTCCACTTCATAGAGTTTCTCTGTGACTACATCCATGTAGTCAACGACATCACGTAACTCAGCAGCAGTAATTTCAAAGGTTTTTAGTGTTTTCATTTCCGATTCCTCCTTAAAATTTTGGTGCATAAGCCATCATTTTTAATTCACGGATAATTGCACTTGCGCGTACTTTGTCTGCACATTCTTCGATATACTTAACCCAATCGGCGTCGAAAACTCGGTCGCCGATTTTTTGAAGAAGCACCACGATATAGTCTGCTTGTTTTTCAGACACATTCCCGCGGCGAACGAAGTTGATTTCGCGTGCTTCTTTGCCGCTCAAATGGTCGATGTTACGTTTTGCCCAAGCCCAAGCAATTTTCATTGCGTGAGCCAAATACTCAGATACTTTACCACCAAATTTGCGTTGACCGTTTCTAGCTAATTTCCAAGCCCTTTTCATCACTTCCTTCAAAATCCGTTTTTTCATTTTCTTTCATCTCCTCTTAATCTCGTATTCGGTATCCTTAATTTAATTATATATCGTTTTCAGTATCTGTAATTATATTATATACCGAATTCGGTATTTGTAAACACCTTATTTAAAAATTTTTTGATTTTTTCTCAAAAAAATAACCCTTCCTTGCGGAAGAGCTTGCGTCAAGTTGTGACAAGTAGATGTCAAGCTAAAAAATATCTATGTCCGGGATAGGTGCCTCGTCTATTGCCTGAACCTTCTCCGTGATATCCTGGTCGCCGTTATAAATTACTTTTTCAATAATGGTTTTTCTGTACCCTGTTTCCTTTTTAATTGCGCGGATCCATTCGTGAGCTACGTGAGGAATATCCTCAACCATCCTGACTGAAAAGGATCCGGTCCGCAAAAGTTTATTGCCTTCAATATTAATATGGACCGTTAATTTGAACTTCATTTACATTCCTCCTTACATTCAATTATACAAACAAATGTTCGAAAATCTACTAGAAATAGAACTAATGTTCTTATATAATGAAAAAAAGGAGGTCTGAGCGATGAACGGCTTATTAAAAAGGTCTTTGGAATCGGGAGAAATATTGGAAATGATTTATCTGTCTGATAAAAACCAATTGAGCCAGCGGAAAATCAAAGTAGTTGATATTTCATCAAACACCTTTCGAGCATATTGTTTTTCAAGGCGTCAACCAAGAATCTTCAAAATAAGCAACGTTTTATCGATCGGACCTGTACGAAGAAGAAAAATGAATCAGGGGGCATAAAAATGTATTACTTAGAGGAAAAAAGAATAACTATGGCAGAAAAGATTCAAAAACGCGAAGAGGAAATTTTGAACATAATTAAGGAGTACTGGGCGAAACACAAATATTCTCCTACAATTCGAGAAATCGTAAAAAAATCTAATATTAACTCTACTAGTACAGTCATGAGATATCTTTATCGTTTAAAAGAAAAAAGATTAATCGATTGGCATCCGAAAATGCCCCGAACATTACATATTAAAGAAAAGACCCCTTGTTAGGGGTCTTATTGTTGAATTAATACACTTGTCACATCCAAAAATCATGGTATTCAATATTAAAACCCATTTTCTTAAGACCTTTTTGTAGTTTTGCAAATGTGGAGAATTTTGGTTTGTATTCTTTATCACTCGCCATGTTTGAAATCGTCGTTCGCCCCAATCCTGACTTATTCGCCACCTCATTTTGTTGAATTCCCCTTCGATCTAACCATTTCCCGAATTTACTCCGCGGTTTACTAAAACCAAACATTTTCACACCTCATTCTTTTTTGTTACCAGTCTTGTCCAGAAATCCCGTTTTTAAACCTGATGCAAAATTCGGGAATAGTGGACAAGCAGCAAAGAATACTCTTTATCAGGACGTCTTAGGACACTGATGAATGGAGGGAAAGGCATGAACATAAAAGAAGGACGTCAATCAGACGTCAAACACGATAGAAGGGGGGCGTCACATGTATAGGCCGACTGTACGTTATGCAGATGTTTATAAACAGTATGTGGATAATTTGTTCCATGCAACTTCACTGGATCGCAATCAGATCATACGTGCTGCTCTGTTTACGGCTGCTTACTCCCAGGAGTTTTTAAAAATCATCAGTGTTTATAAGAAGAAAGACGTCACTCTTCCCTCCCCGCCATGGCAGCTGGAACAAACGGAACTGTGGATGGAACAAAACCCAACAACAAGAGAGGAGAGGGGCGTCAATGTTGACAGCCAAAGAAGAACAAAAGTTAAAAAGGATCCTGGAATTATTGGACGAGAAAGAAGTGAGGACCAGAAAGATAGACGTCTCGGGCAGACTACGGGACGAGAAGGGGAGGTTCCGACGATCATCCGAACGTCAGGCGGGGGAATCAAAATACGAATCGGCTAGAGAGATTAAACTTGTTAAAGTGAAGGGGAGTTACGGAACGTATTTGGTTAAAACAAAATGGTTATCGGATGGGGAAATGGATTTATTATTAATCGGGGCATTTATAATCGTAATGGCACTTATTTTTTAAAATATCCACAATTTATCCTCGTTTCTAACATTAGCTTCTTAATAGGATCGCTTCTCCTGATACAATTCCAATGTAGCGCTCAATTTCCTTGCCCTGCAAAGTTGGGGTTGTTGTAAGAATCATTTTTTATCCTCCTTAATCATTATGACATTTCTTACGTTTTAAGCAGCAGCTTAGTTTCATTCATGTCGTAAATTTATTAAAAAGAATGCAGTGTTACTATTTTAATATACAAAAAATTCAAAAAATATTGATTGACAGGACAATCCGGGTGAAAATAGAATAAACTTTAAGAAGATTTTTTTCAGAATGGATGATTGTTATGAGGCATCGTAAAAATTACTTTCAAATAAATAATATCAAAGCAAAAGAGGCTGTTCTTTAAGAACAGCCTCTTTCTTTATTCTGATAAAGTGGTAGAGGGTGAATCTAATGGTTATTTTAACAGGGAAGGATTTGACTTTAAATGATATAAAAAGAGTCATTTTACAACGGGAAAGGGCCGCTGCTTCCTCCGAAAGTTTGGCAAAGACAGAGAAAAGCCATCTTGCAGTAAACAAAATTGTTCAACAAGGAAAAATTGTCTACGGAATAAACACTGGATTTGGAAAATTCAGCGATGTGTTGATTAATGATTCCGATGTAAAAGAATTGCAGTTAAACTTAATCAGATCTCATGCCTGCGGAGTAGGGGAGCCGTTTCCTGAAAATGTTTCAAGAGCTATGTTGCTTCTGCGTGCAAATGCTCTGTTAAAAGGTTATTCGGGAATCAGACCGGCAATTGTGAACCGGTTATTGGAATTTATCGATAAAGAAATCCATCCGGTTATTCCCCAGCAAGGATCTTTAGGGGCGAGCGGTGATCTGGCACCGCTGTCGCACCTTGCACTTCCCATCATTGGGGAAGGAGAAGTATTTTATAAGGGAAAAAGAATGGAGGCAAGCGAAGCGCTGGCAAACGAAGGATTAGAACCGATGATCCTGGAAGCGAAAGAAGGACTGGCGCTAATTAATGGTACGCAAGCGATGACAGCTATGGGAGTAATTGCTTATTTAGAGGCTGAACAGCTTGCCCGTTTAAGCGAAATGATTGCTTCGATGACCATAGAAGGCCTAAATGGCATTATAGATGCTTTTGAAGAAGAAATTCATCTTGCACGCGGATATCAGCAGCAAATTGAAACCGCAAGAAGAATAAGGACTTATTTAAGAGGAAGCATGTTGACAACGAAACAGGGAGATCTTCGTGTCCAGGATGCTTACTCTCTACGATGCATCCCCCAGGTTCACGGAGCTTCATGGCAAGCGTTGGATTATGTAAAAGAAAAACTTGAAATCGAAATAAACGCGGCAACCGATAATCCGCTAATATTTAATGACGGAGATAAAGTAATTTCCGGGGGGAATTTCCACGGACAGCCAATTGCACTTGCGATGGATTTTATGAAAATTGCTGTCGCTGAACTGGCAAATATTTCAGAACGGCGAATCGAAAGGCTGGTCAATCCGCAGTTGAATGACTTGCCGCCATTTCTTAGCCCGAAGCCGGGGCTGCAATCAGGAGCGATGATTATGCAATATTGTGCAGCTTCTCTAGTGTCTGAAAATAAAATACTCGCACATCCGGCCAGTGTTGATTCCATTCCATCTTCTGCAAACCAGGAGGACCATGTCAGTATGGGAACTATCGCTGCCAGACATGCATACCAAATCGTGCAAAACGTCAGAAGAGTGCTTGCCATCGAATTGATTTGTGCAATGGAGGCAGTGAAGCATAGAGGAATTGAAAAAATGGCGGAGTTTACGAAGCAGTTTTATCAGCAAGCTAGACAAATTGTTCCTGCCATTGAAAAAGACCGAATCTTTTCAAATGACATTGAACGTGCATCTAAATGGCTTAGTGAGCTTACTTTGTAAGACAAGGGTCTGACCCTTTGCTTTTGAGTCAGCCCCCCATATTATTAGTCGCTTTCAACCCGATTTTTAAATGCTTCCTGGGTAACGATTAGTTCTTCATCTTCTATTCGTTCTTTCGTGTGTTTTTTCGCAATGCTGTTTTCAGGAAAATTTCCGGGATGACCTTTTTTCTTATGATTAAATTCATTTCCTCTTGCCATTTTGTCCACTCCTTTCCTTTTCAAATTTATCATTCCCGGTATTTTAAGAAATATTTCATACTGCTTGGAAAGGGTGCCTGACTGTTCAAGAAAGTATATAATAATGAAACAAATACAACGTTTGAACGAGGAGGAGACGGAGTGGATTTTTCATATCTTTTGTCAGAAGACAGAATCCGTAAAGCTTATGAGAATGGCGAATTTGATAACTTGCCCGGATACGGAAAACCCCTAAAGCTTGATGATTTATCGTCAGTACCCGAAGAATTGCGGATGGCTTATCGGCTTCTTAAAAATGCAGGCTATTCTCCAGAGGAAAACCGCTTAAAACAAGAAATGATGACAATCGAAGACTTGTTGAAAAGCTGTGATGACCAAGTGGAAAAAGAAAGGCTTCAAAAGAAGCTAAATGAAAAAATGCTTCGCTTCAACAGCTTAATGTCAAAACGGGGAGTAAAAACCAATTCAAGCATCTTTAAAAATTACGGCAGTAAAATTAATAGCAAATTCAGCTAATCATCAAAAACATCCGAACAGCCGGATGTTTTTGATTTTTATATATGTACAAACTAAATAAACGGAAAAAATTGTCGAAATAAAAAGGGAAGCATATTTTATAGGTACAATTAGCAAAAAGCTTGTTGATTGCTATCAATTAAAAAGGCAAATATGATAGATTCATAAAGTACGAGATAAGACAGGTGAACTACATGGATAAAACTACATTAATCGGATTGATATTAGGTATTGCAGCAGTTGGAGTTGGGATCGTTTTAAAAGGTGTAAGCCCTAATTCTCTTATTAATCCAGCAGCAATTTTGATTATCATTGGCGGAACGGCTGGGGCTGTAACGATCGCTTTTCCCAGCAGTGAGATAAAAAGAGTGCCGAAATTGTTTGGCGTTCTTTTTAAAGAGCAACAGTATATGCAGCCATCCGAGCTGATCAAGCTGTTTTCTGACTGGGCCCAAATTGCCCGGAAAGAAGGGCTGCTTGCTTTAGAGGTAAAGACGAATGAAATCGAAGATCCATTTTTAAGAAATGGTCTTTCACTTGCAGTGGACGGGCAAAGCGCAGACTACATTCGGGATGTGCTTACGGAAGAAATTGAGGCAATGGAAGAAAGGCACCTTACCGGCGCAGCCATTTTTACACAGGCGGGGACGTATGCTCCTACACTTGGGGTGTTAGGGGCAGTTGTCGGGCTGATTGCAGCTTTAAGCAATATGGAAAATACGAACGAATTGGGACATGCGATCAGTGGTGCTTTCGTCGCCACCCTTTTAGGAATTTTTACAGGATACGTTTTATGGCATCCTTTTGCTAATAAGCTGAAACGAAAATCAAAGCAGGAAGCAAAAATAAAATACATGATGATTGAAGGTATTTTGTCCATTCTAGAAGGCGAGTCGCCAAGAGTTATTGAACAAAAACTTGCATCTTACCTTCCGGCTGGAGAACGAAAGGCATTTCTCGAGGAAAGCAGTGTGAAGAAAGATGAGTAAGCGCAAAAAGAAGCATGATCATGAAGATCACATCGATGAAACCTGGCTCATTCCTTATTCCGATCTCCTTACATTGTTATTGGCTTTGTTTATCGTATTGTTTTCAATGAGCTCTGTCGATGCCCAAAAATTTCAGATATTATCAAAGGCTTTCAATGATATTTTTACCGGCGGTACGGGAGTTACCGAGTTTCAGAGCCCTATGCCTGAAGGGCAAATGGAATCACCTGATGAACGAAAAAAAGACCAGGAGAAAGTTGAGAATCAAAGTGCACAAAATGTAGATAAACAGGAACTGAAAAAAATTGAAAATAAAATAACTGCTTATGTTAAGGAAACCCATCTAACGAACAAGCTCAATACTTCACTAAACGATGAAGGACTGCTTGTAACAATTCGTGACAATGTCTTATTTGATTCAGGAAGTGCCGAGGTCAGACCGGAAGATGTGAAAATAGCAAAAGAAATCGCCGAACTTCTTGTCATTGACCCGCCGCGGAATATTATTATCAGCGGTCATACTGACAATGTTCCGATTCATACAGCCAATTTTGAATCAAACTGGGAATTGAGCGTGATGCGCGCTGTCAATTTTATGAAGATTATGCTGGAAAATGATAAGCTCGATCCCCGTTGGATCAGTGCAAAAGGTTACGGAGAATATAAGCCGGTTGCTTCGAATAAAACAGAAGAAGGAAGAGCGAAAAACAGGCGTGTGGAAATTTTAATATTGCCGCGAACCGGAGGTTAAGCTTCTTATGCTTAGCCTTTTTTGCAATTGTAGAAATAACAAAAATTCAAAGAAAGTCAGCTGCTTTGTATAAATTGTCGAAGCATGCGGAATAGAAATCGATTTTTCCGCGGCAGGTTTTTGCTGTCTTTAAAGGATTCTTATCATTTTAGTCCAACTTTTATTTGTTTCATCCGCCATTACCCGGGAAATTTCGCTACAGTGAAGAAGTTTAATAATTTTGTCATAAATATGTATTTTCGTTAACAATCATTGTTATTTCTTCTATACTTTCGCCAATTTTTCTGTAAAAAGCTAAGGGCCATTCTCAAAAACATGAATAACAGCTAAAATAAGAACCAATATGAATTTGAGGACGGCCACTCAAATTCTTTGAAAAACGTTTCTTCCAACGATAATATAATGAAGATGGAAGAAATATTATCGATAATGATTATTACCTTTGAAAGGCAGGATACTGGATGATTGTCTTAAAATCACCGCGGGAAATCGAAATGATGAAAAAGTCGGGAGAAATTCTCGCAGCTTGTCATAAAGAATTGGCAAAAATGATAAAACCGGGAATAACCACATGGGAAATTGAAAATTTTGTTGATCAGTTTTTAAAAGAAAATGGTGCCGTACCGGAACAAAAAGGATATAAAGGATACCAATTTGCAACATGCGCAAGCATTAACGATGAGGTTTGCCATGGATTTCCCCGAAAAGATCCTTTAAAGGAAGGGGATATTGTGACCATTGATATGGTTGTAAACTATAATGGAGCCTTGGCTGATTCAGCATGGACGTATGCTGTAGGGAACGTTTCACCGAAAACAGAAAAGCTTTTGGAAGTTACGAAAGAAGCTCTTTATAAAGGAATAGAACAAGCACAAATTGGGAACCGGATTGGTGATATCGGCCACGCTATTCAAACATATGTAGAAAGTGAAGGTTTTTCTGTTGTCCGTGATTTTATTGGTCATGGTATAGGAGCGGTTATTCATGAAAAACCTGATGTTCCTCATTTTGGATTGCCGGGAAAAGGACCGCGCATTAAAGAAGGGATGGTTTTCACAATCGAACCGATGGTGAATGAAGGCACCTATCATACACAAATGGATGGAAACGGCTGGACAGCACGAACAACAGACGGAAAAAACTCTGCACAATACGAACACACGATAGCGATTACAAAAGATGGGCCGATCATTTTAACAGACCAAGACTCGATTTCATAAACCTGATGAAAATTTTTCTTGATAACCAAATAAGAAATGTCCGCTGTCATATGGAAGACAGCGGATTCCAGTTTTTTTATTTTTTTCTCAAACTTCCTAATTCCTCAGCAAGCGCCTGCATCTCACTCGGGCTAAAAGTGTTTTTTTTCATGACCATTTCGTAAATTTCTTTTAATTCTTCATACATTTCTTCATTAAAATGAGTTGGTTTAATTGCACCAAAATTTAATACTTTTAATTTTTCCTTTATTCTTTCAATCATATATTCGACGTTTTCAGCTGATTTTTGCGAAAGGTCCACTCCGTTCATCCTCTCAGTTTTTTTCTCTCATCTTTTCATGTATTGAGTAAATTGTCAATTGAGTTTTAGTTGCAGTATGAATGATTAAAACCAAACCTCTTGCATGAAAGCGCGAATATGAAAGAAAATGAAGGAGAACTGTTTTGAATCCTTCATGGGAGGGAAATAAATACAAAGCATGGGATGTAGGAAGGAGAAGAATTTATGGGAAATTCTAAATTTTTTTGGAAAAGCGTTTTATTCGGTGCAATTGCCGGGGGAGCTTTAAGTCTGCTAAATAGAGAAACGCGCCATGCGGTAATGAATGATTGCAAAAAAACAGCAAAAAATATTTCTTATATAGTAAAACATCCAGACGAAGTGGTTGATCAATTAAAACAAGTTTCAAGCAAGGTCCGCGCTACTGTAAAGGAAGTTAGCGAGGACGTTTCTTACATAACTGAAAAAGTTGCAGAACTTCGCGAAGTAACTCCGCAAGTAGCCGAAATGGTGAAGGATACGAAAGAAGCATTCAATAAAAATGGACAATCTTAACGATCAGTTGTCAATCCATCTGAAGCGGAAAGTATTTGAGGTGCGGAATGGGACAAAAAAATTCGGCATTTATTAGACAATTATGGATGAGAATTCAAGGAAATGATGTTCCAGGGCTGGCTGCACAGCTGGCTTATTTTTTCTTGCTCTCTTTATTTCCGCTATTGATTTTCTTTGTAACCCTTTTGCCGTATTTGCCAATCACCGAGGACGATTTGCTAAGGTTTGTAGAAGATTTTGCTCCCCCACAAACGATGGCGTTAATTGAATCAAATATTAATCAAATCATGAGCAAGAATGGAAAGCTTCTTTCTTTTGGAATTATTGCCGCTTTCTGGTCCGCATCCAATGGACTGGATGCCATCGTCAAAGCTTTCAATAATGCATATGAAGTTAAGGAAAGCCGGCCGTTTGTAGTTGCTAGAGGAATGGCCATCTTATTGACAGTAGGAATGATCATAGTTATTATTGTTGCATTACTTTTGCCGGTGTTTGGCAGACAAATCGGTTTATTCTTATTCTCTGAATTTGGTTTATCAAGCGAGTTCCTTGTAACATGGAATGCGATTCGCTGGTTCATCAGCTCTATCATCCTTTTTGTAATTTTTACCGTGCTATATTGGATTGCCCCTAACAAAAAATTAACGTGCATTAGTGCGGTTCCCGGTGCGTTGTTTGCAACTGTCGGCTGGGTATTGACATCGCTTGCTTTTTCATATTATGTAAGCAATTTCGGGAATTACTCTTCTACTTATGGAAGCATTGGAGCGGTCATTGTCTTAATGATTTGGTTTTATTTAACGGGCTTTATTATCATCATTGGCGGAGAGATTAATGCCATATTCAGCAGGAAAAAAGAAGGATGTTAGCAAACGAATTTTGCCTTAAGTTTCCTTACTGAAATGCAGAGAATTGCCCACAATAAATGACGGGGGGATTAATGCAAGATAAGGAGGCTTTCAAATGGCAAAGCAATCAAAGAAAGACGGCGGAACTAAACAAAAAGGAAAAAACAAACCGAAGCATAAAACGTCCGGATCAGCTAACGGACAAAACGGCTATCATTAACATAAAGAAAAGAAGGATCGGTACTCCGATCCTTCTTCTTATTTTAATAATCGTAAGCTGTTTAAAATGACTAATATCGTACTTCCTTCATGGCCGATTACACCGAAAGGAAGATCGACAAGCTGCAAAAAGTTAGACGCAATTAAAAGCATAATGACACTAATTGAGAACACAACATTTTGTTTCACAATACGGTTCATCCTATGGGAAAGGTTTATAGCTTCTGCGATTCTTGGGAGATCGTTTTTCATTAATACAATATCGGCTGTTTCAAGCGCTACATCTGTTCCTTCTCCCATCGCAATTCCGACGTTAGCTGTTGCAAGTGCAGGAGCGTCATTGATACCATCTCCCACCATAGCAACATTGCCAAACTGTTTCTTTAATTTTTTGAGTTCTTCAACCTTTTTTTCCGGCAAACATTCCGCAACAAAGTCATTAACATGGCATTCTTTTGCTATTGCATTTGCTGTTTTTTTACTGTCTCCCGTCAGCATAATCGTATAAATTCCTTTTGTTTTTAAGCTTTCAATTGCTGATTTTGTTTCCTCCCTGACTACGTCTTTGAGGGCAATCATGGCGACAATTTCTTTGCCTCTTTGAACAAACACAATTGTTTTTCCTTCATCAGCAAGTAAATTGGCAGCTCCATCAGCAAACTGTTCTGCAAAACCTTTCCCCACAAATTCTGCTTTCCCGACTTTCCATTCCTCGTCATTAATAAACGCCTTAATTCCCCATCCCGGCACGTCTTCAATTTTTTCAGGTTCTGGGAGTTTCTCGTCAAGCTGGTCATTTACATAGTTTACAATTGCATGGGCGAGGGGATGGTTGGAATGCTTTTCAATAGCCCCGACTGCTAATAAAATCTCATTCCTGCTTATGCCTTCTTTCGTTATCACGTTTGTTACTTCCGGTTTTCCTTTTGTTAAAGTTCCGGTTTTATCAAATGCGATTGCTTTTAAATGGCTTAAGTTTTCAAGATGGACCCCGCCTTTAAACAAAATTCCGTGCCTTGCACCGTTTGAAATCGCAGATAAAGTGGCAGGCATGATCGAAGCAACGAGTGCACAAGGTGAGGCCACGACAAGAAGGATCATGGCGCGATAAAATGTTTCGTTCCAGCTCCATCCCAATACATAATAGGGCAAAAACATCATTAAGACAACGACAGCTAACACAATTTTTACATACGTTCCTTCAAACTTTTCAATAAAAAGCTGGGAAGGAGATTTTTCACTTTGGGCATTTTGAACAAGCTGTATGATTTTTTGAAACAGAGTTTCGCTGTTCGGCTTTGTGATTTCAATTGTAATCGATCCGTTTAAATTGACCGTTCCTGCAAAAACATCGTCGCCTTCTGTTTTTGCAACCGGAATGGATTCTCCGGTAATCGCAGCTTCATCAATTGTTGTCTGTCCTTTTGAAATTCGCCCGTCTGAAGGCACTCTTTCACCAGGTTTGACAAGGATGATATCGCCGATTTTTAACTGTGAGACATGGACTCTTTCTTCCATCCCGTTATTGAGCCTTAAAGCTTCTTCGGGCTGAAGCTCCATTAAGGAGGAAATTTCTTTCCGGCTTTTATTAAGAGTATATGTTTCAAGGGCACCGCTCACCGCAAAGATAAAAATTAGAATCGCTCCCTCAGTCCAATAACCAATAATCGCAGAACCGATAGCGGCAAAAATCATTAACATTTCCACATTTAATTCTTTATTTTCAATGGTTTCCTCAATTCCCTCTTTAGCTTTGGCAAATCCGCCGATAAGAAAAGCTAGCAAAAATGCCGCAACAGAAGCGCTTTCCATACCGATTTTTTCAAACGTCCACCCTGCTGCAATCAAAAACCCGCTAAATATGGCTGCAATTAACTCGGCATGGGGTTTTATTTTTTTAATGAAATTTTCATTATGTTCTGTTTGTCTGGTTGCTAGTATTTTTGCTTCAGCATTCATTGTTTCTCCTCCTAATCCTCTTTTAGAAAGCCGCCTTTCATTCTTAATGAGAAAAATAATCAGATTCAATACCCCATTAAATGACGAAAGCTGCCATCTTAGCGATGACAGCGAAAAGCTTCGAAATTTATGATACATATTTTATTTTTAATTATATTACCATACAGCATATGAATGTGAAAAGAATTATGCCTCTAATATTTACAAAAACTGAAATCAAGGTAAAAATAAACATAATTAATAAAATTTACCCGGCCAAACTTAGGCAGACCGGGTTTTCCCTTGCACGGCATCTTTTGGCTGATAGACAGCCAGCGCAATGAATATCATAAGAAGCATGGAGCTAATGACATAAAAAAAGCTTGCTCCTTTCAAGTACTCGATGGCAAGGCCGCCAATAAACGGACCGCTGATGCTTCCAAAGCTGAAGAAGATTCCGCACATTAGATTTCCTGCAGGCAAAAGCTGTTTTGGTATAAGATCGGCCATATAACTAATTCCGAGAGAAAAAGTTGAACCAACAAGCATGCCTGCAATAAAAAAACATACTGCAATGCCAATAGCTGATTCTTTGAAAAGTCCGGCTGCCGTAAAGCAAATAAACCCTGCCAGCATTACGAAAATTAATATATTTTTTCTTCCGTATTTGTCACTTAACATTCCCAGAGGCAATTGAAATACAATACCCCCAATAGCAAAAGCAGGCAAAATAAAGGATACAGCATTTATATCAATTCCTGTTCTAAGTGCATAAACAGGGAAATTTCCGTTTAGCGAAGCTTCAAGAAATCCATACCCGAATGGGGGAAGTAGAGAAACCCAGGCATATTTCCATACTTGGCCAAAGCGCTTCATCGTTCCGAAAAAAGAACTCGTTTCTAAATCTTGTTCAGGGTATTCATTTTTTAAAAGTAAAATGGTAAACCAAGCAGCTAAACTAATAACGGTTGAAATGATAAAAGGGAGGGATTCATTTATTTCGACAAATCTTGTCATAACCGGTCCGGATGCAAATCCAAGCCCGAAAAATAAGCCGTATAGGGAAATATTCCGTCCGCGCTTATTTTCTGGCGAAAAGGTCGTTATCCACGTTTGCGTTCCAAAATGAAGCATATGATCGCCTATCCCGATTAACAGTCTCAGGATAAACCAGAACCAAAAAGACTTCCAAACAGGAAACAGTCCTAAGGAAACAGTAACAGCAAGCCCTCCAAATAAAATGATTGGCTTAAAGCCAAATTTTCTTAGCGGCGCTTCCATTAAAGGCGAGGCTAAAAGAATACCGATATAAAGGGCGGTAGCATGGAGGCCGTTGACGGAAGAAGAGATGCCGTCCTTTTCAAAAATGATCGCAATGAGAGGAAGCAGCATTCCTTGTGAAAACCCGGAGATGGCTACAATTCCTATTAAAATCCAAAACCGCAAATTTTGTGAATATTTCATGTGCACATTCTCCCTGAAAATATGATCCCAAAATGATGGTAACGGGAAAGAAATGGTTTTGCAAGAAAAAGAAATGTTTTTTCTTGTTTTATTAAGGGGAAAAATATTGTAATCTCTAAATAGAAAAAACTATGGGGTTAACTCGGAAAAATTGTTCCACGGTGCAATCTGTAAAAAGGGTTAATGCCGCTTGAGAAATGTTAGAATTTTTTTCCATAGGAACAAAATTGATAAATGGAGGAGTTTATATGACAAATAAGATTTTTATGGTTCTTGCCTTTGCGGGGGTTCCGTTATCTGTAGTTGGAAGCTTTCTGCATTGGCCAAGCACACTAATGTTCGCTATTTTTTGTATAACGATTATTGCGCTGGCCAGTTATATGGGAAGGGCGACTGAAAGCCTGGCAATTGTTGCAGGCCCGAGGATCGGCGGGTTATTAAATGCCACTTTTGGAAATGCCGTAGAATTAATTATTTCAATTTTTGCATTAAAAGCTGGCTTGATCGAAGTGGTTCTTGCTTCGTTGACAGGTTCTGTTCTTGGAAACCTTTTGCTAGTTGCCGGGTTATCTTTTTTTGTTGGCGGGATAAAGTTCAAAAGGCAGAAATTCAACGAGTTTGATGCAAGGCACAATTCAGGACTTTTAATGTTCGCTATTATTGTTGCATTTGTCATTCCTGAAGTTTTTTCGATGACAATGAATGAAACAAAAACATTATCCCTTAGTGTCGGGATTGCCATCATTTTAATTGCTCTTTATTTAGCTGCTCTATTTTTCAAGCTCGTTACCCATCGCGGGGTATATCAGCCCGGGAATGAAGGTGAAAGCCATGATGAAGAAATACCTGAGTGGGGAAAAAATAAGGCAATATTCATTTTGGCGATTGCAACTGCAGCTGTTGCTTACGTATCGGAGAAATTGGTACATACTTTCGAAACAGTTGCTGAATCATTTGGATGGAGCGAATTGTTTATCGGGGTCATTATCGTCGCGATTGTCGGAAATGCGGCGGAGCACGCTTCTGCTATTATAATGGCTTATAAAAATAAGATGGATATTGCCGTTGAAATTGCAGTTGGTTCTACTCTGCAAGTTGCGATGTTCGTAGCGCCTGTGCTTGTGTTAGTTTCACTTTGCTTTCCTGTATCTATGCCGCTTGTCTTTTCACTTCCTGAGTTGATTGCAATGGCATCTGCGGTGCTTTTAATGATCATCCTTTCAAACGACGGGGAAACAAACTGGTTCGAAGGCTTAACATTGCTTGCTGCCTATTTCATCATGGGCATTGGATTTTATTTGTTGTAAAGCCAAAAAGACTCTGTGATTTGCGCAGAGTCTTTTTTATAATGTATAGTCCAGTTCATTCATTATAGGGTTGCTAACCATTCGCTTTTTCTATCCATCATCACCAACTTTCATGAATGTCTTAGCACCGTTGACAAACTTTTGGCGGGTGTAATTGCCTTGTTTTGTAAAGCAGTATGGATAATATTTGCGAACTCCGAAAAAACTATAAACAAACCAAAATATGTTGGATGATCTGAAAGGAGTTCGAACCATGAAGAAATGGTTATCTTTTGGTATTATCAGTCTAGTCTTTTTGTTTCTTTTTTTACCTTCTGCCTTTGCAAAACAAGGGATTGAAAAGGATAACAATCCTAAATCTTCCAATCAATATAAAGTGCCAAGTTCTGTTCTGAACATAACAAAAGAAAATACATATCCGAACCCGGTACAGGACATGCCGCTTTTGCAGCCAAGCGAGCTGACAAAGCAGCTAATTAATTCATCCAGGATAAAAATTGAAAATCCGGATTTAATTCGCATGCTAAATGAAACAAGTATCAACAGTACACCTTTTGCATTTGGGTACAGGGCGATTATTTACTTAGGACAATGGCCGTTAAGTTATGATTCAACAGAAACATCTCCTAATTGGGAGTATCAAAAGATAAATACGAATTATTTTGATAATCGCGGAGGAAACTCACCTTATAAAATTCACTATGTTCAAGAAGCGCAAAAACAAGTCCGCGGCGGTTTAACTGCAAAAATTCCGAATGCGGAAGATGTGAAAAAAATGATGCTGCAGAAAGCGATGGAAAAAACAAAGCTGCCCCTGTCGTTTGAAACGATTATCGGAGGAGGAACGAAGAAAGACCAGTTTTACAACATTCCGCCAAAAAGGCTCGGATATTTATATGCATATGCACCTGCTGTTAATGAAAAAGGAAAGGTAACATATGGGGAAGTTTACATTATGCTAAAAGGGAACAAAAAAATGATCGTGATCAAAAATGTTACTTCCCAAGGAATCGGTGCATGGATCCCTGTTCAGGATCATGTTTCCTTCGGTTTTGTTGCTGCCGAAAGGCCGCGTTAATTAATTTAAAATAGGGTCCGACTCCCTCCAACAATGACAATATATAGAGTGGTTTTTATTGGAGGGGTCTAACCCCATAGATGGAAGTTTCACTTTATGTTTGCTTTACGGGTTTTAAAGTCTGCATCTTTATAATAGCTGTTTTTTACGAGAACATTTGGCCCCAGACAGCGTACTTCAGGACAATGGCAGTTCAACGAGGAAGCCAGCTCCGTATTCATCCATGTCTGATAAACATCCTCTAACCGATCTGTTTTGATATTTCCGAGCGGAGGAGTATCTCCGAAATCTGTGACAATAACATCCCCTGTAAAAATATTCACATTAAGCCTTGAGCGGCCATCAGGATCATTGCGGACCGTTACATTTTTTTCAGAATAAAGCCGTTTCAAAAGTTCTAAATCTTCAGGTTTGTTGCTGCAAGCATAGAACGGCAAAGTTCCGAACAGCATCCATACATCTTTATTGCGGATATCAAGCAGACGATGGATTGCAGATCTAATTTCATCTAAAGATAATGTTTCAAGGAATGAAGCAAAATCAGAAGGATACATCGGGTGGACTTCATGTCTTTTGCACTTCATTTCTTCTGTAATCTGTTTGTGTATTTTTTCAATATGCGGCAATGTGCGTTTATTCAGCATGGTTTCCGCGGATACGAGCACACCGCTTTCAGCAAGAACACGGCTGTTTTCAATTATTCTCTCAAACATTGCTTCCCTTTGCTTTGCGCTTGGTTTTCGATCCATCATAGCAAAGCCGCCTTCAACAAAATCTTCAGGTGTCCCCCAGTTATGGGAAATATGCAAGACATCCAAGTAAGGGATGATTTTTTCATAACGGCTTATGTCAAGGGTTAAATTTGAATTTAACTGGGTGCGAACTCCTCTTTCGTGGGCATATTTTAAAAGAGGCAGTACATAATTCTCAACAGATGTTTTTGACAGCATAGGCTCCCCGCCGGTAATGCTCAATGACCTCAAGGAAGTAATTTCATCGAGCCTTTTAAGGAGAAGGTCAATCGGGAGAGCATCAGGGTCCTTTGTTTGAAGAGTGAATCCGACTGCGCAATGCTCACAGCGCATATTGCAAAGCGTTGTTGTTGTAAATTCAATATTGGATAAAACAAGCTTTCCGTATTGGTCAACATCCAAATAAGCTTCCCATGGGTCATAATTGGGCGTAATTTCCAAGCTTTTTTCGGTAATCATAACATATTAGCTCCTTCTTATCGAATCATAAGTCATTATTAAAGGAAGAATCAAAAATGTCAATTCCTTTGTTCTTGGAAGATTAAAATGAAAGTGGTATAAATTGCAGGCATATTGCAAAACGGGAGTTTATCCATATCCTATTAAAAACAACTGCTGAATATGTTCCTAAACCCTTTAACACTTTAAAGTGCAGAGGTGATATACCTCTTTCATTCACATCGTTTAAAGAATATAATAAGGAGAGTCAAATAATTTTAAAATTTATAAATGATGTGACGAAAAATAGGCAGCTAAGGGAAAGGGGCAACAAAAGTGAACATTGAAAAGTTTCAGGAGAGTATGTACAAGCTGATTGTTGAAACTTCAACAAAACTTCCAAAAGATGTTCGCCGTGCAATAAAGGAAGCGAAAGAACGTGAAAACGCCGGAACACGTGCGGCCATGAGCCTTGCAACGATTACCAGCAATATTAAAATGGCAGATGAAAACGCTTCACCTATCTGCCAAGATACAGGTTTGCCGACTTTTAAAATTAAAACTCCTGTCGGGGCTAATCAAATTGCAATGAAAAAAGCAATTCAAAATGCAATTGCCCTTGCTACAAAAGACGGAAAACTTCGGCCAAATTCGGTTGATTCATTAACCGGAGACAACAGCGGGGATAATCTTGGGGAAGGTACACCCGTCATTAAATTTGAACAATGGGAAAAAGATTATATAGATGTTCGGCTGATTTTAAAAGGGGGCGGCTGTGAAAACAAAAATATCCAGTACAGCCTGCCATGTGAATTGGAAGGATTGGGCCGTGCCGGCCGTGATCTTGATGGAATTCGCAAATGCATTCTTCACTCTGTTTATCAGGCGCAAGGTCAGGGGTGCAGTGCCGGCTTCATCGGTGTAGGAATTGGCGGAGACCGTTCTTCCGGCTACGACCTTGCAAAAGAACAGCTTTTCCGTTCTGTTGATGACGTGAATCCTAATGAAGATCTGCGCAAACTTGAAGAATACATTATGGAAAATGCCAACAAGCTTGGAATCGGTACAATGGGATTTGGCGGAGAAACAACTCTACTTGGCTGTAAAATCGGTGTCATGAACAGGATTCCTGCCAGTTTCTTTGTGTCTGTAGCTTATAATTGCTGGGCGTTCCGTCGCCTTGGTGTTATTGTTGATCCTCAAACGGGAGAGATTAAAGAATGGATGTATCAAGATGGTGAAATGGTGGATTTTGCAGAGTCTCCTGCCGCTCAGGAAACTGCCGCAGCTATAGAAACCGCTCCTGAAGTCATCACTTTACAGGCGCCGATCACTGAGGAACAAATCCGCTCCCTTAAAGTTGGAGATGTCGTCCGGATTGACGGAATGATTTACACTGGCCGTGATGCCATTCACAAATATTTAATGGACCATGATGCACCGGTCGATCTTGACGGACAAATTATTTACCACTGCGGCCCGGTTATGTTAAAAGATAAAGAAGGCAAATGGCATGTAAAAGCTGCAGGCCCGACAACAAGTATCCGTGAGGAGCCTTACCAAGGTGACATCATGAAAAAGTTCGGCATTCGTGCCGTCATCGGGAAAGGCGGAATGGGTTCGAAAACACTTGCAGCATTGAAAGAACACGGAGGAGTGTACCTAAATGCCATCGGTGGTGCAGCACAATATTATGCAGACTGTATTAAATCGGTAGAAGGCGTAGACCTATTGGAATTCGGAATTCCGGAAGCAATGTGGCATTTAAAAGTAGAGGGCTTTACAGCAGTTGTAACGATGGACTCGCACGGAAACAGCCTTCATCAAGATATAGAAAAATCCTCATTAGAAAAACTGGCTCAATTTAAAGAACCTGTTTTTAAGTAATTATAATTGGGGCCAGTGAGGGTCAGGCCCGCTCCGCTTTAAAGTATTAACGCATTAATGTATCGCGGGCCAGACCCTCACTGCTTTAAAGCGTTAATGGATCGAGGGTCAGGCCCGCTCTACTAGTGTTAAAGCCTACAATATTTGATATTTAGTTATATGTACTACAATGATTAGAGGATATTATGTTCAGTATAAGAACATATATCCTCTTTTTTCATACATAATGGTTTCATTATTTAAATATTGGAAATATGGTCTACTTTGTATACAATGAACGAAACATATGCTTGTTTTTTGAAAAGAAGGAGGACCCTAACTTCAAAGAATAATTTCAAAATTATTAGTATTCAGCCAAAAATATTCGGTTTGAAGTGAAAAGTCCAACTGTCAACTTGGAAATCAAGTATGTGTGGTATCACAAGTTGTTTTGGGTTGAATGGACTTTCACAAGTGCGTTTAGTCCTTATATCACAAATAGTTCTAATATTAAAAACAGTCTATAATACAGTTAGAATAATTTTATTTACGAGGGGATTTTTATGGAACTAATTACAAGTAAAGTAATGATCATCTCTTCATTTTTAGTAGTAATAACAATGGTTGAGACTTTAGCCTATTCAACGAGGATTTCAGGGGCAAGAGTAAAGTTAATCGCAACTGCAATATCTTTGTTTAGTACATTAGTGGTCGTTTCAAGATTATCTACAACAATTCAACAACCTTTAACAGCAAAACTTATTGCAGAAGCTCCAGATTTAAATAAGTTAAGTTTTATAGAGGAGCAGTATAGAATTTTAATTGGAGTAACATCAATTGGAGTTTTACTGGGAATTTTGCTTTTTCCGACATTTATCAACGTCTTCTCAAGGGCCATCGTTCAATTGTCAAATGCACGAGGATCGATGATAACTTTATTTTTTAAGTTCTTTAATATAGAAGGTTTTAAAAAAGTTCTAAAATGTTTTAGATTACCGAGATTTACCTACCTAAAAGGGATTACCTTAAAAACAATACCTAAACGTCTTTTTATGATTAATATCATTATTTCTGCTATATTTACTACTGGTGTACTCTCTTCAATATATGCTTCATTGTTAGTTCCGAAAGATTATTCACAGGCTGCATTAATGTCATCTGGGATTATAAATGGAATAGCAACAATTTTGTTAACTTTGTTTATTGATCCAAAAGCCTCCGTATTAGCAGATAGAGTAATGAAAAATCAAATTGATTATATTTATTTAAAAAGTTACTCTTTGACAATGGTTAGTTCAAAATTTTTAGGTACAATCGTGGCTCAATTTTTGTTTATTCCCGCTGCCTACTATGTCGCTTGGTTTGCCAAGTGGATTTAATGAAGATTTTATTCCACTAACAGGGGCATTAATTTAAAAAGAAAGGACATTACATTTTAGTCATATAAAATATGTAATGTCCTTTAATTTATTTATATTTTTTAAAATATGGTCTTGATTAAAATTTATCTATCCTTTTTTTGCTTTTTTATTGAAGGAATGATTTTTCCTGTCTTACAAAAACTAAGGGAAATGCGTGACAAAAGGAGGAGCAGCCGATGAAAAAATCCTGCCGTGTTCTGATCACTTTCATTTCCCTGTTTTTGTTTTTAGCGGGAAATGCTTACGGAAGTCCCTCTAACTCGGCCATCCATTGGGGATTTAAGAAAGGCGGAAATGGAAAGCCAGCCGAGGCTGGGAAAACATTAGATGATCTGCTTGAAAAGTATGGAGCTGTTTATAAAGGGGATCCAAATAAAAAGGATATTTACTTAACATTTGATAATGGTTATGAAAACGGCTATACGGCAAAAGTATTAGATGTTTTAAAAAAAGAGCAAGTGCCAGCCGCCTTTTTTATTACAGGACATTATTTAGAAAGTGAACCTGAACTTGTTAAGCGGATGGCTAAAGAAGGCCATATTATCGGGAACCATTCATGGTTTCATCCCGATTTAACGCAAGTAAGCGATGAAAGGCTTAAGAGCGAATTGGAAAAAGTCCGGGCCGAAACCGAGAAACTAACCGGTCAAAAGCAAATGGCCTATCTTCGTCCGCCAAGAGGGATTTTCAGTGAAAGGACACTTGAACTTGCGAAACAACAAGGTTATACACACGTATTTTGGTCGCTTGCTTTTATTGACTGGCATGTTGATCAGCAAAAAGGATGGAAATATTCTTATGATTCGATCATGAAGCAAATTCATCCGGGAGCCATTCTCCTTCTCCATACTGTCTCAAAGGACAATGCTGAAGCACTTGAAAAAGTCATTAAAGATCTAAAAAAACAGGGATACCAATTTAAGAGCTTGGATGATCTCATGATGGACAACGCGTTAGGCGAAAGAATGCTATATTAAAATGCCAACCCGAATTCTAAATGAATTTGGGTTTTTATTTTTGGGGCTAGGCCCGTACTACTTTAAGGCATTAACGCTGTACTGCTGAGCGGGCCTGACCCTCACCCCTTTAAAGCGTTAACGCTGTAGTGTTGAGCGGGCCTGACCCGCTCTCGTTTAAAGCGTTAATGTAGTGAAGGGAGTGTTGTTATTTTTGTAAGTGTAATTGTTGCTAAATGGATCTAGAATAATGCTATAATACGGGAAAAATGATAAAGGACGGATGGCGTCTTGAAAAAGCTTCAAATTAAAGGCCCTTACAATTTTGATCTAGTGTTGGACAGGCTTTCGCTTGATCCTCTGAATGCAGTAGACAAGCCGAATCGCAGTGTGAAAGTGCCTATATTAATTGACGGGCAGCCATTTGTAGCAGAGGTAACGGCCACCGGAACGACAGAGAAGCCGGAATTTAAAATATCCGGATTAGATGATCCATTCAAGGAAAAAGCCATAAAAAGACTGACTCATATATTCCAATGGCATATACCTCTTGAGAATATCCATGCTCATTTTCAAAACACCGCATTAAAAAAGATATTTGAAGAAAATTACGGGACACCGCTTGTCCTCGATTTTGACCCGTTTAACTGTTTATTGAAAAGCATCATCCATCAGCAATTAAATCTTGCCTTTGCACATACTTTAACAGAACGCTTTGTGAAGACTTACGGTTTCCAGAAAGAAGGGGTTTGGTTTTACCCTCTTCCTGAAAAAGTAGCTGAATTAACTGTAGAACAGCTTCGTGAATTGCAATTCAGCGGACGAAAGAGCGAGTATGTGATCGGGATTGCTAAAGAAACCACAGAAGGAAGGATTCGATTTGACGACCTGGAAATGAAATCAGATGAGGAAATAATGGAGCAATTTATCAAACTCCGCGGTGTCGGGCCGTGGACTGTCCAAAACTTTTTAATTTTTGGGCTGGGTCGTCCAAACCTTTTTCCAACGGCTGATATTGGAATCCAAAATGCCTTAAAGAAGCTGTATAATTTAGAAAGAAAACCGACTTTAGAAGAGATGAATGAATATAAAAAAAGCTGGGCTCCCTATTTAAGCTACGCATCGCTGTATTTATGGAGAAGCATTGAATGAGAACCAAAACAGAGATCGGCTTTTTTTCAAAAACTTTATTAATGCCCGGAGCCGGCTGCTATAGATGGAGTGAAACACCATGAAAAATGAGCAAACATTGAAAATAAATTTGAAACAAACGTTTCCCTTGACAATTAAGAGGCTTGGCATAAACGGTGAAGGGGTAGGATACTTCAAAAAGCAAGTAGTATTTGTACCCGGAGCCTTGCCTGGAGAAGAAATTGTTGCAGAAGTTACAAAAGTTCATCCTAAATATGCTGAAGCCAAAATCAAGAAAATCCGCAAAAAATCTGAGTATCGCGTGAAGCCTCAATGTCCGATTTATGAAGAGTGCGGCGGATGCCAGCTTCAGCATTTGCGCTACGACCAGCAGCTAAAAGAAAAACGGGATATCATCATCCAATCATTAGAACGCCACACAAAACTGCAAGTGGAGAAAATTGAAATTAGAGAGACAATTGGGATGGAGAATCCGTGGGGGTACCGGAACAAAAGCCAATTTCAGCTTGGAACGAAGGATGGAAAAGTGCTGGCCGGTTTGTACGGGTTAAATTCCCACCGCTTGATTAATATCGAACAATGTGCCGTTCAGCACCCTTTAACAAGCAAGGCAACGGAGACGGTGAAAAATATTTTACAAGATCTAAACATTCCTATTTATAATGAGAGATCAAGAAAAGGAATTGTAAGAACGATTGTTGCGAGGGCAGGAGTCACTACAGGCGAACTGCAAATTGTTTTGATAACGTCTGTCAAAGAACTGCCGAAAAAAGACCTGATTATTCAGGAAATCAAAAAGCGCTTGCCTGAAGTCAAATCGATCGTCCAAAACATCAATGGCCAAAAAACATCGCTAATCTTTGGAAAAGAAACAGAAACACTTGAAGGAAAAGATTTTATCCAGGAAACACTGGGCGACCTTTCCTTTGAATTATCAGCACGAACATTTTTTCAATTAAACCCTGAGCAAACAGTCAAACTTTACAACCAAGTAAAGAAAGCAGCTGCTTTAACCGGTAAGGAAAAAGTCGTTGATGCTTATTGCGGTGTCGGAACGATCGGGTTGTGGCTAGCAGACGGAGCTTCAGAGATTCGCGGCATGGACGTGATTGAAGAATCGATTGTCGATGCGAAGAAAAATGCTGCCCGTCACGATGTGAACCATGCAACATACGTGACAGGAAAAGCAGAAGAATGGCTTCCAAAATGGCTGAAAAAAGGCTGGAAACCGGACGTCATTATCGTCGACCCGCCGAGAACAGGCTGTGATGACCGATTCTTGCAAACCGTGTTAAAAGTTGAACCGAAAACTTTTGTATATGTCTCTTGCAACCCGTCAACATTGGCGAAAGACATCCAAACTCTAAGCAATAAATATCATGTTGAATATATCCAGCCGGTTGATATGTTCCCGCAAACGGCACATGTGGAGTGCGTTTCACGGCTAGTGTTAAAAAATGATTGAGCGTGTTTAAACTTTTACACACTCAATCGGTGCAAATTTGTAGTGAATTTTAACATTTTGGTTGTTATCTACTTCTATCCGTTCAATAAACCGTAAAACCATTTCAGTAGTAAGCGTTTTGAAGGATAGAAATTCATCTAATTGCTTTCTGATGGTTGATAAGTCGGTGGTGGACTGACTGTCAACCATCGCTTTTTTTATTGTTGACTTTTCCATCTCTAGCTGTTGTAACTTATCTTGCACCATGGAAACAAAATCGTGGTAATCTTCCTTTGAAATATCTCCGCTGATGAATTTTTGTAGGGCATTTCTTTTCAAGTCCATTTGTTTTTGTATTTGCTTTTCAATGGTTTGTAGTCGAACTGCGTTCTTTTTCTGCAACTCATGGACTTTGTTTTTTATTTGATTTTCAGTATCAAGACGTTCGAAACTTTCGTAGATGCTTTTGAGGTATGTTAGGATAGTTTCAATTAGTTGCTGTTCTTTAATGGCGTGATGACTACAAGCTATATTTCCGTGTTTGGCATAGTTACCGCAAATATATCCTTTGCGGTTATGTCTGTACCACATGCTTGCCCCACAATCAGCACAGTAAAGAATATTTGTGAAAAGATGTTTTGGAGCTTTTGTTCTCCCTTTACCTCTTCGCGCTTTGCTTTCAAGTAGCTTTTGGGCTTGTTCAAATACTTCCTTTGAAATAATCGGTTCATGGGTGTTAGGTACAATAATCCATTCGTTTTGGGTGTTTACTTTTCGTTTCTTGTTCGTGATGTTGGTTGAGGTTTCTCTGTTTTGAACAAGGTCGCCCACATAGTGGGGGTTAGAAAGTATTTTTTTAATAGTTGTACCTTGCCAATAAAGCCCTGCGTTACTTTTCCCCGCAACCTGTGCTGGGGTAGGAACTTGCTTTTTAGTCAGATACCTTGCTATTTTGTCATGTCCCCAACCTTCTAAATACTTGTTGAAAATCTCCCTAACTACCTCTACAGTGTAGTCATCTCTGATGATTAGTTTCCCATCTTGTAACTTATAACCGTATGGTGCAATGCTACCCAAAAACTTTCCGCTTTTGTACTTCATGTGAAATACAGACTTTATTCTGTCGCTAATGCGCTGGCTTTCACTTTCATACACCCAAGCGTATAAGCCAAACATAGTTTGCTTAGAAAGGTCTTGTGTATCTACTCTGCCATCTAAAGTAATTAATCGAACACCTTTCGTTTCCGCAATTCGCTTTAGTTGGTACAACAATTCGACATTACGCCCTAGTCTGCTTAACTCTTTAGCCACTATTATGTCAAATTGTTTGTTTTCAGCATCATTGATTAATCTTTTTAACCCTTCACGGTTATCAGTAGTACCTGTTTGAACATCTATATAGAAGTCATACAGATCATAGTGGTTTTCTGTTATGAAGTTTAAAATCAGCTGTTTTTGATTTTCCGGTGACTCCTTTTGTCCTTCTTTGTTAGTAGAAACTCTTATATATCCTGCTACTTTCATTCTTTGTCGCCCCCATTTTTAGCGGCGACTATATCTACTTGTGTATTATTGTAAGCGGCGTTTACCATTTTCTCAATTTCTTTTTCTAATAGTTGAGCCATTAATGACATAAAATTTGCTGTTCCTTTAAATACTCTTTCAATTGTCATGGTTGTTTCCTCCTTCCACCCTAGTAATCGTTTTATAGGTAGAAAGAGTTGCGATGATTTTTCATGGAAAAAAGATGTTGGAAATGTAAAATAAGTTAATTAGAGTTTATATTGGTATACGTACATAGGAAGGAGAGAGGTTTTATGCAAGGACAAGTTACAACAAAAACAGTAAAAGCGGGAAAGCCACAAAAAGACAGATTAGGTTCGGCTATAGCATCTATGATATTAGGAATTTTTGCGTCCATATTTACTCTTTTCGCAATTATAACTTCGGTAAACGAAAGTTATATGGGGTATACTTCAGATATAGGTGCAACATATATGTAAGCGCCAAATATCCCACACCTTCTAACCATTTTGATGTTTTGTGATAATTAGATCAACATCAAAAGTTAGGAGGTTTTTATTTTTATGTCCCCAGATGAACGAAAACAATTGTGGCAACAACGAATCGAATCTTATCGATCTAGTGGAGAGTCAAGTATAAAAGCTTGGTGCAAACAAAATCAAGTAAGTCATCAAAGTATGTATAAATGGATGAAAAGACTAGAGTTAGAGACAACTGAAACTTCACGGACTTCCCCTCAATGGCTAACTGTTGAAGTATCCCATCCGTTGGATGAAAAAAACTCCCCGCTCATCGTTAACATTGGGGAATTTTCCATCGAAGTAAAAGAAGGTTTCAATCCACTCCTTTTCAACGAAGTGGTTCAGGTGCTGAAAACACATGTTAAGTAAAACATCCATTCAACATGTTTATTTAGCAGCGGGGGCAACGGATTTACGCAAGTCGATTGATGGATTAGCAGCCATTGTTCAAATGAGCTTTCAGTTAAATCCTTTCTCTTCTAATCTCTTTGTTTTCTGTAATCGGAAACGAGATAAATTGAAAATTCTCCATTGGGATCACAATGGGTTTTGGTTGTACTATCGTCGTTTAGAGAAAGGGGTCTTTCAATGGCCTGATGAAAGAACTCCCGGCCCTTTGTGCATCACTCCCCGCCAATTCAGTTGGTTGCTCGATGGTCTTTCATTTGAACAAAAACAAGCACATGAACAAGTATCAGCTAAAATCATGGTTTAAAAGGAATTTGACATTGACCTGTCAATTCCTTTCCTTTATTCTTTAACTTATGAACAAACACAAACAAACCAATGAATCAACAATTGAAGAACTGCAAGCGAGAAATGCGGAACTCAAAAAACAAAATGAAGCCTTACAGGCTAAAATCAAATGGTTGGAAGAACAATTCCGCCTTAGCCAACATAAAAAATTTGGGGCTTCCAGTGAAAAAACGAATCCGGATCAACTCGAACTTCCTCTTTTTAATGAAGCTGAAATCACAGCGGATACAGAAGTGGAAGAACCTACACTTGAAACCATTACTTATAAACGGAAGAAGTCTGTAGGACAACGCGATGCGAAACTAGAGAACTTGCCGACGGAAACGATTCACTATCGTTTAGCCGAAGAAGAGCAGGTTTGTTTGTGTTGCGGTGGAACCGTACACGAAATGAGTACGGAAATACGAAGAGAAATCAAGATTATTCCTGCTCAAGTAAAAGTCGTTGAGCATGTTCAACATATTTACAGTTGCCGTCAATGTGAACGGGAAGGAATCGAGACACCGATTGTCACGGCCAAAATGCCAACACCAATTTACCCAAAAAGTTTGGCATCTGCATCGGCTATGGCCTATATCATGAACCAAAAATACGTGGAAGGAATGCCTCTTTATCGTCAAGAAAAGCAGTTGGAACGATTCGGTGTGTATTTATCACGCCAAACGCTCGCCAACTGGATGATTTATGGTGCAACCAATTGGCTTTCCATTTTACATAAACGGATGCATGAGCTATTACTCGAAAACGATATTCTACATGCGGATGAAACTACACTTCAAGTTCTAGCAGAACCTGGACGAAAAGCGAATTCGAAGTCCTATATGTGGATGTATCGAACAGGACGAGACGTACCGCCGATCATCTTATATGATTATCAAACGACTCGTCACAGTAAACATCCGAAGGCTTTTCTAAAAGGATTTAAGGGATATCTGCATGTAGATGGATATGCAGGATATCATGAATTAAAGGATGTCGAACTGGTAGGGTGTTGGGCACATGCAAGGCGAAAATTCGATGAAGCACTGAAGGCATTACCAGCCAATGTGGATAAAACATCATCAACCGCTGCAGAAGGAATTCAATTCTGTAATCAATTATTCCAGATTGAAAGACAAATCAGTGAAAAATTTGAGAACTGTACTCCCAAACAGCGCAAAGAATACCGTCTTGAACACAGTAAACCTGTGTTAGACGCTTTTTTGGCATGGCTAAAAACAAAACGCCCTTATGTTCCCCCAAAAAGCAAATTGGGAGAGGCAATTACATATTGTATAAATCAATGGAGTAAGCTCATAGTGTTTTTAGAAGATGGTCGACTTGAAATCGATAATAATCGTGCAGAACGATCGATTAAACCATTCGTGATGGGCCGGAAGGCATGGCTATTTGCACAATCGATGAAAGGTGCATCAGCCAGCGCTATTATTTATAGCATTGTCGAAACAGCTAAAGAGAATCAATTAAATCCATTGAACTACTTAACCTATCTTTTCGAACAATTACCATTGATAGATCACAATGATGTAGAAGCCATCGATCAACTCCTTCCTTGGTCGAAGACAATTCCAGAAGAATGTCGCATACCAAATAAAACTAAATAGAGCATATAATAAACGCCCACGAAAAAACACGTGGGCGTTATTTTACGCTTACACATATATGATAATTGCAGGTGTTTTTTCCCTAGTAGGTTTTCCTATGGGGTTACGGGCTAGGAAGTCAACTAGAGGTAGAGGTATGGCTATTGCAGGAATAATCCTAACGTTTTTTCCGTTTATGTTTTTGATATTAGCTTTAATAGCTTTTTTACTGCTCCTCTTTTAAGAAGATTTTATGTAAGAAGATTTTATGTTTTGAATGGTTAGGGAGGGGTATAAACTAGGAAACATTTTAGAAGGCTATAAAGGACGTTTCTGTGCGTTTAGTGAGGTTTTACGTTCCCCCGCCGTTGAAAAGGTTGCAAACGGCAAGCGGGTGGGCGGAACATACAAAACTAAAAAGTAAATTTACTTTGACTATTAAACTCCCTAAACTCTTTACCCTCCCTCTATGTCCCATAAAGAAAGAGAGAGTCAAGCGTTCGCCAGCGGCGGACGCTGTTTATTCTCTCTCTTGATTTTTTAATGAAAGAAAAGATATGTTTATTAAATGATTATTATTAGTGCGACTATGAGTCTGTTCGCAATAGTTTTAACAGACTTTCTGTCGTTTCGCAATAGTTTCAACAGACTTTATGTCATTTCAACAGACTTTCACGTTTATTAGTGTCTTGAACCGACTTTAAGTCTGTTGAGCATGAAGTTTGTTTAAACTTTTCTTCAAACTCTTTTTGCATAAAGGTGATGTTAGACTAAAAAGTAGACACAGATTATTATTGTAATAATAGACTGAAAAATGAGGTGTCTACATGACAAAAAATCAAAGGCGGTACGAGGAAGACTTTAAGCGTCAAACTGTTCGTTATATTTTGGAGGAAGCGAAATCCGTTGCACAAGTTGCCCGTGAGCTCAAAATAAACGAAAATACTCTTCACGGCTGGGTGAAAAAATATAAGCAAGAACCTGAAATATCAGAAACCCAAACTTTTCGATCTGAAGACCACGAAGTTCGTGAATTGAAGAAACGTATTCGGGATCTGGAGGAGGAAAACTCCATATTAAAAAAGGCGATGCACTTCTTCGCGAAAGACCATCGGTAAAATATTCATTTATCCATGAACATCGCTTCGATTACCGATTGGAGAAGATGTGCGAGGTATTGAAAGTTTCTCGAAGCGGTTATTATAAATGGCGTGATCGTCCCAAAAGTGCTAGACAAGAACGTCGAGAAGAATTGACGCAGGAAGTGCGTCGTGTGTATATTGAATCCCGCCAACTGTATGGGAGTCCAAAGGTTACCAAAAAGCTCAATCATGAAGGATGAATCGGCTACACTTAACTGGACAAAAAAATTAAGGTCAGGTAGACTAACCATCCAATCTGGGTATACTGCTAATCAAGCATAAGAGATCCCATACCAGCAACTTTACTAGGAGAGGCGGGTATGCTAGCCTGTTTGGCAAGCCAGATGTTTTCATCATCTGGTTTCCTGGCTGGGAAAGCATGCCCGTAGAGGCTCCTTGTCAAGTTGCGGTGTTTACCCTCTAAATTTGGAAGTCTACTTCATCTCATTCAGTTAATGGAGGTACGCCGATATGACGAGAGCTAGAAGAACATTTACTCCCGAATTTAAAGCTCAAATGGTCAAACTATATGAAAGTGGTAAGCCTAGAAAAGACATTATAAGTGAATACAATTTAACGCCTTCGGCATTAGACAAATGGGTGAAACAGAGCCAAACATCTGGTTCATTTAAAGAGAAGGACAACCGAACACCTGAAAAAGAAGAACTGATCAAGCTTCGTAAAGAAAATCAGCGTTTACTGATGGAGAATGATATTTTAAAGCAAGCTGCGCTGATACTAGGACGAAAGTAAATGTGATTAAAAATAATCGTCACAAATACTCGATATCAGCAATGTGCGACGTCCTACAACTCCCAAGAAGTACCTATTATTATGAAGCAAAAGAGCAATCTAAATCAGATGATGAACTTACTGTTACCATAATCGATATTTTTCATAAAAGCCGCCAGAACTATGGCACTCGTAAGATAAAACATGAGTTGAAAAAACTCGGTAAAATTGCATCCAGAAGACGTATTGGCCGAATCATGAAAGAAAATGGGCTAGTATCAAAATATACAGTTGCCCAGTTTAAGCCACATGTGGATAAATGTAATGAATCTAAAGTTGAAAATGTGTTGAATAGGGAATTTGATCAACAAAAGGAATTAACGGTTGTAGTCAGTGATTTAACATACGTAAGGGTCCAAAAAAATTGGCATTACATATGTCTATTTGTTGATCTTTACAATAGAGAAATTGTTGGACATAGTGCCGGTCCTAATAAAGATGCTGGACTAGTCTACCAAGCCTTATCAACGATTAAAGCTGATTTAAGACAAATTCAACTATTTCACACAGACCGAGGAAACGAGTTTAAAAACAAGACAATCGATGAAGCTTTAGATACATTCGAGATTAAACGGTCGTTAAGCATGAAAGGTTGCCCATATGATAACGCAGTAGCCGAAGCCACATTTAAAATTATCAAGACAGAATTTGTAAAAGGTAAATATTTTGAAAGTTTAGAACAGTTAAAGTTGGAATTAGACGATTATGTTCATTGGTTTAATCATATAAGAATTCACGGATCACTGGGGTATTTAAGCCCAATTGAATACAAAATAGAACACCTTAAAAAAATTGTCTAGTCTAGTGTTGACATACCAGGAATTAAGGTTTCACAGAAGACGGTTTCCCGCATAATGAAAGAAGAGGGAATGAAGTCTCGTACCGTGAAAAAGCATAAGGCAACCACTAACTCAAAACATAACCATCCGGTCCATGAAAATGTCTTAAACCAAAATTTTACTGTTACAAAACCAAATGAGGTGTGGGTAGTGATATCACATATGTTCCAACGGATGAAGGTTGGCTTTATCTAGCTAGTATTATGGATTTGTATTCAAGGAAAATAGTCGGCTGGCATATAGACTGTTCAATGAAAAAGGAGCTAGTGTTGAGCGCTTTAAAGCAAGCATATCAGCGTCAACAACCACAAGGATCTATCCTCCATCACTCTGATCGAGGGAGTCAATATGCTTCAAATGACTATCAAGCTAAGCTAATTGAATACGGTATGAAATGTAGCATGAGTCGCAAAGGAAATTGTTATGACAACGCTTGTATTGAATCATTTCATGGGATCATAAAAAAAGAACTAATCTATCAGACTCGTTATAAAACAAGGGAAGAAGCAAAAAAGAGCATATTTGAGTATATAGAAATATTTTACAATAATAAACGTATTCACTCAGCAACAGAGTATTTTTCACCATCCGAATACGAACGTATGTACTATAAAAAGGGAGCTTAATGAGCATATTAATAGAAAAGTGAGACCCGAAAATTTACCTTTTAAAAATAATTAGGACAACGTCGTAATTATTTTTAAAAGGCCACCAAGCGATAGCGCGGTAGCTGCTAAAAATTTATAAATTTTTGTGTCTACTTTATTGACCTAATATCAAAAGCACATTTTTACTTTCGAGGAACCTCGAAGTCTGAAAAGCCTTGGACACCTACTAATGTCCAAGGCTTTTTTACATAATGACCAAATAAATGGCAGATGCTAAAATGATTCGATAAATGGCAAAAGGAACAAGTTTTACTTTATTGATCAATTTTAAAAAGAAACGAATGGAAATCAGGGCAAATACAAATGCACTGATAAATCCCGCAATGAAAAAGGGAACAGCGTCTAACGTGAAGTATTGCCAGTTCTTAATCAATGAAAGGCCACTCGCTCCCAGCATGACCGGTACGGCCATAATAAACGTAAAATCGGATGCTGCACGATGGCTTAGACCTAAGAGAACGCCTCCGGAAATGGTAGAGCCGGATCGAGAAAAACCCGGCCACAAAGCAATACATTGGAATAAGCCGATCGCTAGTGCCTGCTTATATGTAATTTGGTCTACGCTTTCTACTTTTGGCTGAGCTGGTCTAAACCAATCAGCCACCAACATTAAAATCGCCCCTACGACTAATCCGATGAGCACTGTATTTATAGAAAATAAATGTTCATCGATATAGTCTTCAAATAATAAACCAAGTATAGCTGCCGGCAATAGGCCAATTATTACTTGTTTCAATTCTAATTTATGCTCATGCTCTTGGTTTTCCGTTGGATCTTTCTTTAATCCAAGTAAACTCATAAACCGATCTTTAAATATAATGACAACGGCTAAGATGGAACCTAATTGAATCACCACTTTAAATGTATTTGCCACTTCTGGTGAAAATAATTCTTTAGATTTAAACATGATGTCATCCACGATAATCATGTGACCAGTTGATGATACAGGTGCAAATTCTGTTAGTCCTTCAACGATTCCTAAGATAATGGCGACAAAAATTTCCCACAAATTCATTTTTTCTCCTTTACAGACAGCCAAATAAGATGTATAAATCTCGGATTGCTGTTTTCTCTTTTTCTCTCAAATAAACGTAACCGTAAAATAGTTCCCACCTATTAACCTAGATGACACTTTGAGATAATCTCTTCAAATCAATATTTGAGGAGGTTTTTTGATGTCTCGAGCAGAATTGCGAAAAGAATGGGAACTTCGGATCGCTGAGTTTAGGGCAAGTGGACAAACCCAATCCAAATGGTGTGCTAACAATAATGTGAAGCTCCATCAATTAAAATATTGGCTTAAGAAAATTGAAAACACAAATCGGATCTCAGCACCATCACCTAAATGGGTCTCGGTCACAATGGATGAACAATATGCCGAATCAAAAGACACTTCATTATCCTTACAGATTAAAATAGGTCAAGCATCCATAGAGGTTAAACCAGGTTTCGACCCATCTTTCCTTGCGGAAGTCGTCAGGACGTTAAGATCGCTATGTTAAACGAAACAATGATCGCGAATGTTTACCTCGCCCGAGGGAGTACAGATTTGCGCAAATCCATTGATGGATTGGCTGCGTTGGTGAAAGAAGGGTTTGATCTAGACCCCTTTTCGCCTAGCTACTTTGTCTTTTGTAATCGTAATCGGGATAAACTGAAAATCCTTCATTGGGAGCACAATGGCTTTTGGCTCTATTATAGACGTTTAGAGCGCGGAAAATTTCAATGGCCAACGGAAGAAAGTGATGTACCGCTAAAATTAAGCCGCCGCCAGTTCCGTTGGTTACTTGATGGACTTCCACTTGAACAGCGCCAGGCTCATCCTGAAGTTACCGCGAGGACAGTCATATAAAATCATATTTTTTTTATTTACACACCAATTTTTAAAAGGGATTGATCATAATTTGTCGAATAGATAAAGTATGAAAAAGACAACGAAAACACCCACCCAACCAACTGAAAATCTTCAAAAACGATGTGAATCCCTTGAAAAGCAAGTCGCTGAACTGACTGTAAAACTAAAATGGTATGAGGAACAGTTTCGCCTCAGCCAAAAAAGACGATTCGGCTCTTCAAGTGAAAAAACACATTCCGATCAACTAGAGCTTTCGCTCTTTAATGAAGCAGAGGTAGAAGCAGCCTCCAATTTAGAGGAGCCTGCTTCTGAAACCATTACCTACCGTCGTCGTAAAAAACGTGGTCAACGTGAAACGATGCTAGAAGACCTGCCTACGGAAACGGTTGAATACCGCCTTTCCGCAGAAGATCAGGTCTGTTCGTGCTGCGGTGGATCTTTACATGAAATGAGCACGGAAGTGCGTCAAGAAATCAAAGTCATTCCAGCTGAAGTAAAAGTGGTTAAGCATGTCCGTTATGTCTACGCCTGTCGCCGTTGTGAACGTGAGGAGATCCATACACCGATTGTCACAGCGTCTATGCCGGCACCTGTCTATCCGGGCAGTTTAGCTTCTCCTTCAAGTATGGCGTATGTGATGAGTCAAAAATATGTGGAAGGGCTGCCTCTTTATCGCCAGGAAAAGCAGTTTGAGCGATTTGGGTTTACATTATCCCGGCAGACGATGGCGAACTGGATGATCTATGGCGCAGATCAGTGGTTACGTTTAATTTATGATCGGATGAAGGATCATTTACTTAAACAGGAGATTCTCCATGCGGATGAAACCACTTTGCAGGTGCTCCATGAACCAGGTCGAAAGGCAACATCCACTTCTTATATGTGGCTTTATCGCACTGGAAGAGAAGGTCCGCCGATTACTCTTTATGATTACCAACAGACACGGGGAAAGGAACATCCTCGCAAATTTCTGAATGGTTTCAAGGGCTACCTTCATGTGGATGGCTACTCTGGTTATCAAGGGGTGCCTCATGTGACCCTGGTAGGTTGCTGGGCGCATGCAAGGCGTAAGTTTGATGAGGCCTTAAAGGTTTTACCGGCTTCAAAACAATCCGCTTCGGTAGCTGCCAAGGAAGGGCTCAATTTCTGTAACCAACTTTTTGCGATTGAGCGTGACTTAAAGGATTCAACTCCTGAAGAACGCCATAAAAGTCGTTTGGAACGCAGCCAGCCAGTGCTGGATGCTTTTTCAGCATGGCTAAAAACGCAAAGGTCAAAAGTCCTCCCAAAAAGCGCCCTTGGCCAGGCAATCCAATATTGCCTGAACCAATGGGATAAATTAGTGGGCTTTTTAAAAGATGGTCGGTTAGAAATCGATAATAACCGTAGCGAACGTTCAATCAAACCATTTGTAATTGGCCGCAAAAATTGGTTGTTTGCCAACACCACACGGGGCGCTCAAGCCAGTGCAACGATTTACAGTATTATTGAGACAGCTAAAGAGAATGACTTAAATCCATTTACCTATCTCACCTATCTTTTTGAGAAACTACCAAACATGGATACTAAAGATAAAGATGCCTTGGATCAATTAATGCCTTGGTCATCAACGATCCCATTAGTTTTTCGAGTGTTTAAAAAGAATACTTAAATCATAACTAAATCCCCATCTACTTATAGGTGGGGATTATTTGACGCTTACAAATAAACTTAACCATACATATAGAGCAAGTCTACTATCTGGCATTATAACAAAACTTTATTATAATCTGTATGTTCTAAACATTTCCAGTTAATATATGAAATAGGAAAAAAGCTTGGGTTTAGTATGAATCCAAGCTTTTTCACATTGCTAAAAAAGGGGGTTTCTCCTTTATTTTTTAAATAAATGGATCATCTATATTCTTAGTCCTCATCATCAGTAAAATCACCAAAATCCATACCTGCTAAATCAAAATCCTCTTCATCTAAACCTAAGGACTCTGTCGCATCTTCTAACATTTCATCTACACCGAAGCTATCCATCATTTCATTTAATAACATACCACCCAAGACACCCATCGCCATTCCTCCAACCATGCTTCCAATGCTACCCGATATACCGCTTTTGTGATAAAGTTGATGAACATAGGAAAATGGTTGTCTATACAATTCCGGTTGTTGGACTATTTCTACAATATACTCTTTGAGAGAGGAAACTAACTTATCTTCATTCTCTAGTAATTCTTTTGACAAAACAAACTCTCGTTTTGCTTCAATTTCTCCGTAGCCAGACCGACAATCAACTTCCATCCAAACTTGGATTCCTGTTTCAACATAAGCAAAGCGGATTTCTAATTCATTGATTTGGCCCGCAAATAACTGCGTAGGAAAAAACTCAAACTCTTGACCATATGCATCAAGCTTTCCTGAAGTAGATTTTTCTCGGAAACCTAGACGGGAAAGAGCATTAAAAATGGATTGAATTTCTTTCGATGCTCCAATTGTAACATAATCAATATCTGTCCGATCAACGCCTCCCTCAATATCAAGATGGGTATCAAAGTAATAAGAAACAGGCCCTCTTGATAACGGAAGAGTTGGTGGTATACGATAATGAAATGGAAAACGTTTTTCTTCCTTTTTTGAAATAACAAACGATCCGGTTAATGGTACCATTTCAACTTCACGTGAAATAGATTGGCCATTCTTTGTTGTAACAATCATCATAAACTTAACTGCAAGCTGATTAATCTTTTGATCTACTTCGCCCCCCTTTAAAATAACCTCTCCTTGTACAACTTCATTAATTTCATAAGGACGATTTTCAATTTGTAAATCTACTGTCGCAGCTCCCTTACCTAATTTCGCTAAGAATTTCTTGAGCATTCTCTTGTCTCCTTTCAGTCAATTCTTTCTTTTTATAATTAAATTAGGAATAATAAATAACTGGATGATCATCTCAAGATTGTTTATATTTTATTTTTCATTCTATCTCACTCATTTTAAATTTTAATGAGATCTCTACACAAAATATATTATGATCAACAAATGTTCATTAAATTGTCACTTTAAATGAAAACCAGATTTTCGATATAATGTGTTGTATAATAATAATAATAGCTTAGAATTTTGAAACCTTTTGTTACATCTTACGTATAACATAACAAATTGGTTTTACTTTTTGTCAAACCATCACGTTATACTTGATTATTTTAAGGGGGTGATTCGATGGGGCTAAAAAATACCGAATTGGCGAACTTGCAGAATTGGCGAATGTTACAAAGCGTACCATCGATTATTACACAAATTTAGGATTACTAAAAGCAGAACGTACTGCTTCTAATTATCGTTATTACTCTCAAGAAGCATTAGAAGATTTAAGGTTTATCGAAGCCTGTAAAAAGCAACAACTAACCTTGCAGGAAATCAAAGAAGCACTTGTAAGGAGAAAACAAGGAAAGCAGACTGACATTGTTAATCAAGCAAATGATATAGCAAATCAAATTCATCACTTAAAAGAAAAAATTGAAGATTTATTGCCTTTAATTGAAAATCTTAATGAAAAAGAACGAAAACACATTACAAAAAGGCTGTCACCTGAAAGTATAACACTCATTCAAACTTTACTCATGTTATTAGGTTAAAAAGGAGGAACCAAACATGTTTTTTCATCCAATGGATTTCTTGATTCTTATTGCATTTGGACTTTCGATTTGGGCACAATTCAAAGTAAAAGGAAATTTCAATAAGTGGTCAGAGGTACCAACACGTTCTGGGTTAACCGGTGCTGAGGTGGCAAGACGCATTCTCGATCGGAATGGCTTGCATCATGTTCCTGTTGAAGTAGTTCCAGGTACTTTAACAGACCATTATGATCCGCTTAGTCGTGTTGTTCGTTTATCTGAACCCGTTTACTACGGATCATCCATTGCTTCGATTTCTGTTGCTGCTCACGAAGTTGGTCATGCGATTCAACACCAGCAATCTTACGGAGCATTAGTCTTACGCCACCGTATGTTCCCGTTAGTGAACTTTACATCCGGAATTGCTCCATTTTTGTTGTTAGGCGGATTTTTATTCCAAAGCCTCTCACTGATCGGTATTGGAATTATCTTTTTCTCAGCAGCTGTTGCCTTCCAATTAATTACTCTGCCTGTTGAGTTTAATGCCAGCTCAAGGGCTAAAAATTTAATGTTGGCTGAAGGAATTATGTATAATGAAGAGGAAAAAGGCGTTAATAAAGTGTTAAATGCTGCTGCTTTAACATATGTAGCCGCTGCTTTAATTTCCGTCTTAGAGTTAATCAAATATGTCATGATTTTCTTCCAGGGACAAGGACAAACAGAAGAAGAGTAAAACAAGATTTTTAACCATTTTTCATTTAATAGGAGGTGCTCCTGACTCGTTTCGTCTATACGAGTCAAGGATAATCAGTGGAAATAGTTAACCTGATATTAGTTGCCATTTTAATCGGACTTACGGCATTTTTCGTTGCTTCCGAATTTGCCATGGTAAAAATCAGATCGACACGAATCGATCAATTAGTCGCAGAAGGAAATAAAAATGCGATTGCCGCCAAAAAAATTATTTCGAACTTAGATGAATACTTGTCCGCCTGCCAGTTAGGTATTACAGTGACAGCATTGGGATTAGGATGGTTAGGTGAACCAACCGTTGAACACCTGTTGCATCCTTTGTTCGAAAAGCTAAATTTAGATGAGTCTCTTGTAAGCATTCTTTCTTTTACTTTTGCCTTTGTATTGATTACGTTTTTACACGTCGTAGTCGGTGAGTTGGCTCCAAAAACGTTTGCCATTCAGAAAGCAGAATCCATTACAATGTTATGTGCACGTCCTTTAATGTTCTTCTATAAAGTCATGTACCCATTTATTTGGGCATTAAATGGTTCAGCACGTGCATTTACAAAATTGTTTGGCTTTAAGCCGGCATCGGAACATGAAGTGGCTCACAGTGAGGAAGAGCTGCGTATCATCCTTTCGGAAAGTTATGAGAGAGGTGAAATCAATCAGTCTGAATTCAAATATGTAAATAACATTTTTGAATTCGATGACCGGCTTGCCAAAGAGATTATGGTTCCCCGTACAGAAATCGTCAGTGTTTCAAAGGATGACACCATTGAAGACTTCTTAAAAATGGCAAAACATGAAAAATTTACTCGTTATCCTGTTGCTCTTGAAGGAGATAAAGACCACATCATAGGATTGGTCAACATAAAGGAAGTATTAACAGACTGTATTCATGGGATGGATATAAAAGAAAAAACAATTGAATCTTATACGAAGCCAATCATCCAGGTAATTGAATCCATTCCCATCCACAATCTATTACTAAAAATGCAGAAAGAACGTATTCATATGGCCATCTTGATGGATGAATATGGTGGAACAGCCGGGCTTGTAACCGTTGAGGACATTTTGGAGGAAATCGTAGGTGAAATTCAAGATGAGTTCGACATCGATGAAGTACCTGAAGTTCAAAAAGTACAAGAAAATCACTATATTTTTGACTCCAAGGTTTTAATTGATGAAGTGAATGATTTATTGGGAACAAATATTGAAGAAGAAGATATGGATACAATTGGCGGCTGGATGCTCACCCAGAACTTCGATCTTGAAAAAGGTGAATCTGTGGTGTTTGGTGGATATGAGTTTAAGGTACTTGAAAGAGAGGAACACTATATTAAACGAATTGAAGTTTTTCCAACCAAGGTCGATCCTGAGGTTCTACAAGAAACAGAGATAACGTCCTAATAGTATAAAGAAAAGGCATGTACAAACAAGAGTGTACATGCCTTTTTATAATGGACCCATAAAACTAGACACGAAATGAGGAGATGTTAAAGTAGGTTTATGAAAGAAAACGATATACACCAGAGTTTAAATCCCAGATCGTGCTAGAGGTCCTAAAAGAAGAAAAAACTATGAGTGAAATTGCTTCCTCTCATGGAATCCATGTGAATCAGATCCGGCAATGGAGGAATGCGTTTCTTGAACAAATTGCCCCAGTTGTTTGCGAAAGAAAATAAGAAAGTAGATCAAATGAAGGCTGTCTATGAACAACAAATTGAAAACCTTTATGCCGAAGTCGGTCGTTTAACCACGCAATTGTCGTGGCTTAAAAAAAAATCTGGCCTTAAGGAGTAGGGCAGAACGTATTGACATGATTGATTGGGACGATGCAGAACTCCCTATTGCCACCCAGGCTGAATTGCTCGGACTCAATCGGTCCAGCTTGTATTATAAGCCTGTGGAGCCTTCTCCTGAAGAAGTGTTCATCAAGCACCGAATTGATGAAATTTACACCAAGTATCCGTTTTTTGGCTCCCGGCGGATCACGGCCGTTCTGAATGAAAACGGGTTACACATTAACCGAAAGGCCGTTCAGCGCCATATGAGGGAGATGGGGATTGCCGGGATTTCACCTGGCCCCAACCTTAGTAAGCGCAACCTGGAACACCGGATTTATCCCTATCTTCTTAGAAATCTCGACATCACTCACCCCAACCAGGTATGGGGGATTGATATCACTTACATCCGGCTTCAACGCGGTTGGATGTATCTCGTCGCCATTATTGACTGGTATTCCCGTTACGTCGTTAGTTGGGAGCTGGATCAGACGCTGGAAATCGATTTTGTCCTTGAAGCCGTCAAACGGGCGCTGTCGCACGCTCAACCTGAGATTATAAACAGTGATCAGGGCAGCCACTTCACCAGCCCGAAATATACCGAGCTGGTACTGGATAAGAAAGTTCAAATCAGTATGGACAGCAAAGGTCGGGCTCTTGACAATATCATTACCGAGCGATTGTGGCGGACGATTAAATATGAAGAGGTCTACTTGAAGGAATACGAGAGTCCAAGAGAAGCAAGAAAAGAGATCAATAACTATCTCCATTTCTATAACCATGAACGCCCTCATCAATCATTAGGCTATAAACCACCTGCCTCTGTTTATGGCCTGTGAGTGATTCATCCTTTATAGAGGATCCTTCTCACGGGAGAACCTGTCAAGGATTCGGCAGAGCCCTCGCTTCGCTCGCCCTTGACAGAACCTCCCCTGAGAAGGAAAAATAAAAGCAGGATGAATCACTCCAAAAAAATGTGTACTCCCACTTTATTGGCCTCAATGAGCACCCCAAGCTCTAGAATGCAGATATCCTTTTTGGTTTCTGCCCCACCTTAAAAAAATAAAATTAGTGTCTTGATGATGGGGTCCACCATATTTCTTTGGAATTACCCTTCTTTTAACAGAGAAAAGCAGTGAATCGGCTACACTTAACTGGACAAAAAAATTAAGGTCAGGTAGACTAACCATCCAATCTGGGTATACTGCTAATCAAGCATAAGAGATCCCATACCAGCAACTTTACTAGGAGAGGCGGGTATGCTAGCCTGTTTGGCAAGCCAGATGTTTTCATCATCTGGTTTCCTGGCTGGGAAAGCATGCCCGTAGAGGCTCCTTGTCAAGTTGCGGTGTTTACCCTCTAAATTTGGAAGTCTACTTCATCTCATTCAGTTAATGGAGGTACGCCGATATGACGAGAGCTAGAAGAACATTTACTCCCGAATTTAAAGCTCAAATGGTCAAACTATATGAAAGTGGTAAGCCTAGAAAAGACATTATAAGTGAATACAATTTAACGCCTTCGGCATTAGACAAATGGGTGAAACAGAGCCAAACATCTGGTTCATTTAAAGAGAAGGACAACCGAACACCTGAAAAAGAAGAACTGATCAAGCTTCGTAAAGAAAATCAGCGTTTACTGATGGAGAATGATATTTTAAAGCAAGCTGCGCTGATACTAGGACGAAAGTAAATGTGATTAAAAATAATCGTCACAAATACTCGATATCAGCAATGTGCGACGTCCTACAACTCCCAAGAAGTACCTATTATTATGAAGCAAAAGAGCAATCTAAATCAGATGATGAACTTACTGTTACCATAATCGATATTTTTCATAAAAGCCGCCAGAACTATGGCACTCGTAAGATAAAACATGAGTTGAAAAAACTCGGTAAAATTGCATCCAGAAGACGTATTGGCCGAATCATGAAAGAAAATGGGCTAGTATCAAAATATACAGTTGCCCAGTTTAAGCCACATGTGGATAAATGTAATGAATCTAAAGTTGAAAATGTGTTGAATAGGGAATTTGATCAACAAAAGGAATTAACGGTTGTAGTCAGTGATTTAACATACGTAAGGGTCCAAAAAAATTGGCATTACATATGTCTATTTGTTGATCTTTACAATAGAGAAATTGTTGGACATAGTGCCGGTCCTAATAAAGATGCTGGACTAGTCTACCAAGCCTTATCAACGATTAAAGCTGATTTAAGACAAATTCAACTATTTCACACAGACCGAGGAAACGAGTTTAAAAACAAGACAATCGATGAAGCTTTAGAAACATTCGAGATTAAACGGTCGTTAAGCATGAAAGGTTGCCCATATGATAACGCAGTAGCCGAAGCCACATTTAAAATTATCAAGACAGAATTTGTAAAAGGTAAATATTTTGAAAGTTTAGAGCAATTAAAATTGGAATTAGATGATTATGTACATTGGTTTAATCATATAAGAATTCACGGAACACTCGGGTATTTAAGCCCTATTGAATACAAAAAGGAACACCTTAAAAAAATTGTCTAGTTTAGTGTTGACATACCACAGCTGATTTTAGTTTAGTGTTTGCAACAAATTCTTTATACCTATCCTGCTAACGCTCCAACTGTATTTAGAAAGATGTTAACAACATCAAAAATATAATCAGTCAGCTTATATTGGAGAACTTCAAACGAACTTACCTTAATGAACCAGAAGGTAACATTACCATCATGGAAGTCAAAACACCTACAATAGAAATCACTACTAATGAAAACATGAAAGATGTTAATCCAACTGTCCCCATTCCTAATAGAACAACTATACTATCAATCACAAAGATTAATGCTCCCACATTCCAGGAAGTCCATTTTGTTAAAATCTGGGCGATCAAATCTGTTCCACCTGTGCTTGTCTCATAACGCAGCATTAATCCTATACCGATCCCGACCAATGTTCCTCCCAAAATTGCACTGAAGAAAATCGAGAGATTAAACTGATTACGTAAGGGGGAAAGCCAATCAATAGAAAGTGATGAGAGTAGGAGACCGTATAAGCTATTGTAAAAATAATATCGCTCGTTTTTCCAAGCGTACAGATAGAGAGGAGCACTTAAAACAAGCATACATAAGCCTGTAGGGTAATCAAAGTAATAGTGAAGAATCAAAGCAATGCCAATGATACCACCATCTAACAAGTGATAAGGAGTCAAAAATCCGTTAATGCCTATCCCTGTGTTTTGCAATTTAAAAATCCAGCGTTTTGCAAGATTTTTTTCCAGCACCTTGCTCTTCATTTTATAGGTTCATATAGGAATTTTTTATTCGATAACTTGGTCCGGTAAATGTAAGTAAATAACTGTGATGTACGAGTCTGTCAATTATTGCAGTTGTCATTCTCTCATCATGAAAAATACTGTTCCATTTGCTAAATTCAAGATTTGTTGTAATGATAATACTTCTCCTCTCATAACACGAGGCAACCACCTGGAAAAGAAGCTGCGCTCCTTCCCGGCTAACTGGAATATAGCCCCATTCATCACAAATTAAGAGATCCGCCTTTTCTAGCTGACTGATTGTTTTATGCAAGGTACCTGCCTGTTTTGATTCGATTAATTCATTCACCAATGCTGCAGTTCGATAAAACTTTACGACTTTTCCTTGATTACACGCTTCCACTCCAAGAGCCGTCGCCAGATGAGTTTTGCCCGTTCCAACACCTCCATACATTATTAGATTTTCTTTTCTATCAATGAATGCTGCCGTTTTTAATTCGTCTATCGAAAGCTTTGCAGGCAGTTCTATTCCTCCGAATTCATATCCTTCAAATGTCTTAAAGGTATCAAAGTTGGCCTGTTTTAATAACCGGTTTTTTCTAGTGATTTTTCGATGCTTTACCTCCAATGCAAGGAGCTCTGCCAGAAACTCTTCATGAGTTTCTGCTTGTATGCTCGAATAATGTTCTGCTATTCGGTTTCCGAGTTTCAGTTCTTTACAGTATGCTTCTATTTGGCTTCTCATTTGACACCACCGCCTAAAAGTTGATCATAACTGGTCCAATTTGCTTCAAAAACCTCTTCTTGTTTTAAATGTTCCGAAATCTGAATTTCTGGTAAATCCTCTAATTTCCCAGTTATTCGATACCAGGTGGTCAAAATGCTGTCTGTATCTGTTTGCCCCAGTTTTATACTCTCGACCAATGCCTGTGTTGCAGTTTCAATATCTCCTTCTTCCTTAATGATTTGGGACAGGAGACGTAAGGCTTCTTTCTTTTTGCTTGTATATGATAAATAATCTTGCCATGGATCCGGCAATTCACGAAAAAACGGCATCTGTTCAAAAGATTTAGGTCTTCTGGCCATCAAATCCAAATAAGGAATCCATTTCATAGATTCTAAGTTCTCTCCGTACAACCTTCGATGCTCGACCACCATATGGTATTCATCATCCAATACGACAATTGTTTCGTATGTAATTTTTAACCACACTTTTTGGGATGCGAGGGAAGGTGAGGTAGAATACCGGTTTTTTTCAAAGCGAACCTTGCCATATTTATCTGCTCTTGCTTTTATCAACCTGTGAACATCAAATGATGTTTTAGGTAATTCCCAAATGGATTTCTTGTCTTCCTCAAACAATGTTGCGATTTGCTTTTCTTTTCGGTAATGTGGTCGTTTCATATCCTCCTCACAGCGAATAAGTAAGGATTGATTAAAGGCGTTCATATCTTTAATGATTGGGATGGGAACCAGGAAATTACGTCGATGATAGCCCACTTTATTTTCGACATGCCCCTTTTCGTGGCCGCTGTTAGGATTACAGAAAATAGGCTGAAAGTTATAATGGAGGGCAAATTTCTCGAACTGCGGTACTAGCTTGCGTTCCCCATTTTTGTAAATACTAATGACAGCTGCCGATAAATTATCAAACCAAATCTTTTTTGGAACGCCCCCAATATATTCAAATATCTGTTTTAACCCCTGAAGAAGACATTCTTGATTTTGGGCTGGCATCGCTTGCATAAAGCCAGCATTACTGTAAGGAAATGATAAATTTAAATAGTAACCTTCTTTTTCAACTCCTGCTGACTCGTCTTGATAAGTATAGCTCCCAAAGTCTACTTGCGCTGTTCCAGGAGAATGTTCAAGTGGCAAGTATCCTTCATTAGCGTCATAAAGCTCTTTCTTTTTTGTGGATACATAATATTGAACGGTCCGGTATGAAACATTAAAGTCATCCCCAAACATGGCTTTTAGGCGATGAAAAACACGGGCTCCAGTATGGCGTTGTTTCTTTGGAGCTTTCATGTCCTCTTGAAGCCACTGATCGATAAGAGGTTTATAAGGATCTAATTTTGATCCTTTAATTTTTTTCCGTTCCGAAGGAAGGGAATTATCATCCTCTTTATAGGCATATTTCTTAACAGTTTTAAAATCATGATTAGTCTCTCTGGCTATGGCTCGTAAAGAGAGCCCTTTATATTGATGCAAATACTTGATATGATGTTGTTGAATCATTGAAAGCATCCTTTCTTCCTCCTCTAACTGACATTTCACGCCAATTAGAAGGTTAGTAGAGAAGAGGGGTGCTGGCAATGATTTTTTTTTCTTACTGTAGGATTTTTATTTTGCAATTTGCGCCATTTCTATTTTGCAATAAACATATCCCTAATAAAAAGCTACCCAAGAAAACCGCCAATGTCCTCTGAACGAAATGAATCACCTTCTTTTTCAATTATTCACTGGCAATGTATGTCCTATGTAAGATACTTAGAAGAAGAATCTATAAAACGCAGAAAAGAGCCGGAAGTCTTGGATTTACGTCTCAACGATGGTCTAGTGGATTATGGAGATTATCCTGATACACTTTTAAGACTACATGGTGCTATGTATTCTCAGGAGATTCCTGAGATTGTGGTTACAACCCGTCCAAGATATGAATTTTAAATCCGGTTTTATCTCGTTCATTTAGATGGCGGAAGCCACGGTTCTTTGCACAAGTATGATTCAACGATTCCTCTTATCATAACTGGAACAGAACATTGTATAAATGAACCGCCTCGGTTAATCGATTTAAAGCACTTTATTATTAAAATTTATGAAAATTACGGTTTTCAATAATCTTTTTTGGACTAAAGTCCTTACCCCTTCGGTTGTGAAAGTAATGTTGAACTTTCCTAATACTCTAGCTGTTGCTTCTACAGTTAAAGTTCCCATATTTAATTAACCTCCTTCGAATTGTTGTTATACATTGCTTTAAAGATAAAGTGTTCAAGTTCCTTCTCAGGTACTCTATAAACCGTTCCACCTAGCTTTAAAGCCTTAAGACTTCCTTTTTCTATCCATGCGTAAACTGTTTGACGTGAAACATTTAGCTTGTTTGCGACAGTCTCTATCGAATAAAGTTTACCTAGTTCATTCAGTATCATATTTCCTATCACCTTTAAGGAATTGTTCTAAGTCTTCACGTACGACCCTAATTGAACCGCCCACACGAACCGAGGGAAGAACTCCTTGTTTAATAAGGGCATAAACACGATTTGTAGACAGCTTTAATAGCTTAGCTGTTTCATAAACTGTTAATAATTCCATAACACTGACCTCCAGTCTTATTAGCCTTCACTGTTAATATAATAAAGGGATAATCAAAATTAACGAAAATATGGTAGAAAAATAAAAAAATTTGATTCATCACCACATTTTGTGATTTAACTAATAAAAATGAAAACACTCACAGATTCCTGGCAATAATGTTAGCGCCTACTTAACATAACAGGAGGTTCTGTAAGTGTTTTCTGTATCACTAGATTTGCCAGAATTTGAAGTTGTTAAACAAGTATTTCTTGAAGATTGCAATCTGTTACATGTTGAGAAAAATACGATGGAAGAACGTTGTACTTTTTGCGGCTTTTTTACCAGTAATGTCCACGACTGGCGGACAAGAAAAGTTCGTGATCTATCTATATTAGGCAAACCCCTTTTTTTATTTGTCAGAGTGAACAGATACCGTTGTCACAACTGTAATGAGGTATTTTCCCAAACATTTGAATCGATTAGCCCTAAAAAACATCAGACCAATCGATACAGAGAATATCTGTATCAAATGTGCAACGGATCCACTATTCAAGAAGTAAGTCGAAAGGAAAAAGTTCCTTATACGACAGTAGAAAGAATTTTTTATTCCATCGCTAAAGAAAAAGAAATGGAGCATTTAGAACATCTTGTTAGTGCTTTAGAAAACAATGAACTAGTCCTTAGCCTTGATGAAGTCGCTGTTCGAAAGGGTCACCGATATGAAACCGTTCTAATGGATGCCCAATCCGGCAGTGTTCTTGGTATGGAACATCAACGTAGTTATGATTCTACTCTAACCTTACTCTCCAAGGAGATCCTGGCTAATAAGTGTGTTCAAACCGTTGTCATGGATATGTGGGATCCCTTTCATAAAGCTGTTAAATCCGTATTTCCAGAGGCCTGTATCGTCATTGATAAGTATCATGTAGTGCAAAAAGTTACCCAAGCACTTGATCAAGTAAGGAAGAATATTCCTGGCCTGAAAAAAGAACGGTTTAAGCTCTTGAAAGGTTCTGAAAAGCTAACGGCTAATGAAAAACAACAATTAGACGAAATGCTCGAAGAGCACCTAGAGTTGTCATATGCCTATTTTCTAAAAGAGCTATTTAGAGAAGTTTACCAAGCACCGGACTTTGATACAGCTGATTCACTCTTGGAAGAATGGATCCAACTTGCATGGAGCAGCCCATTTCCGTCATTCCATCAAGTAGCCAAGACCTTAGAAAATTGGAAAGCACAAATTTTGCAATACTTTCTTACACCCTTCACAAATGGCCGGATTGAAGGCACAAACAATAAAATCAAGAATATCAAAAGACGTGCATTTGGTTTTAAGAATTTAGACAGATTTAGACTCCGTGTATTTTTAGAATGTACAGGTAAAACTTATAAAAATCAGGCTGCCTGACCTTGTCCTTCATCAGCTTTCCACAGTGTAGTTGGTAGAAAGGAAGCCGTCAAGGAAAGCACTTGACAGCTTCCTTTCTACCAACTAAGTGGTCACTAAGCTGACGAAGGAGCTACTCTAGATTGAGTATCAATCTTGCTAACTTATTTCCGGAATTGTGTGAACATCACAGAATATGGTGATGAGACATAAAAATTAACTATGAGATAACCGATTTCTTAAATACTTACTACTAAATCCAGTAAAAGTATTTTTTTCGTCAACAAAATGGGTGAGTTAATTGAAAATTAGTTAAAGCTGTTTCGACAGCTATTTTTTTATTGTGATAACGGGGCAAATTGTAGAAGGATTCTCTTATTTTTGATGCTCGCTTTTGAAAAATGCATTTTTGGTACTGTATTATTCAAAAAGGTTCACAAATCAAACTTAAATTAATTAGAAAGGCAGTGATTATATTGAAGGTTAGTAAACACAACGCAGAACATTACATATGGGGAGAAAATTGTGATGGTTGGTATTTAGTAAAAAATAAAGATTTAAGTGTCATTTATGAACGTATGCCTATAAATACTTCAGAAGTAAGACATTTTCATAATCATGCACGACAATTTTTCTTTGTATTATCTGGTACTGCAATATTAGAAATTGATGGTGAACGTATAGCTTTAAATCCAAAAGAAGGAATAGAAGTACCACCACTTATTCCTCATCAAATGATTAATGAATCTGATGGAGATGTGGAATTTTTAGTAATATCCCAACCTAATAGTAAGGGCGACAGGGTTTTAACTGAAAAATAAATAGATTATTATGGTAACGTTGACAGTGCTACAAAAACATTAAAAGCAGGTAGTAAAAGAAGGAACCAATTTTGGTTCCTCATCTTAATCTTTTATTCCAATTACACGTATTCGTTTGTAATCTGCGAACCATCCGCCGTTATGAAATAAGACTCCTTTCAGGTTGTTTTCCACTTTAGTTATTATGAAATCCTTTGTTTCATCGGTTAGCCCTTCGAACATACTATTACCGAACATTTCAATCCATGATCTCCATCTAACGGAGTAGGTCTATCAAAATGTTGGGCAAAAATAACTCTAAAGCCTACTTCCTCCATTAATGTTGAATATTCGCCTATACTTGGAAAATACCAGGGAAATAGCTCAGCTTTATATTCAACCTCTAATTTTTCTAATTGGTTATGGATTTCATCAGTAATTTTTTTGACATTCCCTTTTCCGCCGAATTCTGCAACAAATTTGCCATTATGTTTCAAGGCATCATAAATACAATATAAAGCCTGCTTTGGAGGTTTAACCCAGTGAAGTGTGGCGTTCGAGAAAACAGCATCGAATTCGCAATTATAATCAAGATTTAAAGCATCTTGTACTTCAAATTTTAAATTTGGGTACTTCTTTTTAGCTTGTTCCACCATATTTTCTGAATTATCAATACCTAGAACATTTACTCCAAGTTTATGAAGTTTATAAGATAAATCTCCTGTTCCACATCCGAGATCAAGGATATATTCGCCTTTCTTCGGTGCTAACAAATCAATCAAATCTTCTCCAAATTTTGAAACAAATGAGTGTTTACTATCATACAAATTTGCATTCCAATTATCATTATCAATTTTGTTATTCATCACAACTAACACCACCCAATCACTGATATCAAGTTTTTCAACTATCCAACACAATAATTAGAAATATTCTAACAAATCGTTATAAGATTATTCAACAGTTATAAAGGAACCTTCAAAATGGAAAGGGGAAAAGGATTTCAATTAATGGATGAATGATTCTACCCGTTAGCCTTCTTGCCAAAGGTAGTTACACCACAGATAAGCTGTCACTGTGGCAGTTTTTTTGTTTAATTTTTAACGGAGTGGGTACAATCCTGCGATCATTTCGAAATCGTACTAAAATATAGAAACCTAAAATAATTATAAATATAAATTGTAATCGCTTAACTTCCGCCAATAATATAGAAAAATCACTGGCTTTTATTTTTTAACTTTAAAACAGAAAGAATATTCAAAAAGCAGGTGAGAATATGACTGTCAATGAACCAAAAAGAGTTATTGAAAATTATACAGGTTCGAAACTTCATACGAAGGGATGGATTCAGGAAGCAGCATTGCGCATGCTGTTTAACAACTTGAATCCTGATGTGGCAGAGCGTCCGGAAGACCTTGTTGTTTACGGCGGCATCGGCAAAGCGGCCCGCAACTGGAAATGTTTTGATGCGATTGTTGAGACATTAAAAAATCTTGAAAGCGATGAAACATTGCTCGTTCAGTCCGGTAAACCGGTTGCCGTGTTCAAAACACACACTGATGCACCAAGAGTTTTGATTGCCAACTCAAACCTCGTGCCGGCATGGGCAAATTGGGACCATTTCCATGAGCTTGATAAAAAAGGGTTAATGATGTACGGGCAAATGACAGCGGGAAGCTGGATTTACATCGGAACTCAAGGAATTGTGCAAGGAACATATGAAACATTTGCAGAGTGTGCCCGACGGCATTTCAACGGCACCCTTGAAGGAACGATTACGGTTACTGCCGGTCTAGGCGGAATGGGCGGCGCTCAGCCGCTTGCCGTATCACTCAATGGCGGCGTCAGCATTAACATCGAAGTTGACACGAATCGCATTCAGCGCCGCCTTGATACAAAATACCTTGATGTAATGACTGAGAGCCTTGATGAAGCAATTAACATGGCTTTGGAAGCGAAACGTAACAGAAAAGGAATTTCGATTGGGCTTCTTGGCAATGCACCGGAAGTGTTAAACGCTATGCTTGCAAAAGAATTTATCCCTGATGTGCTAACAGACCAAACGTCTGCCCACGACCCAGTCAATGGCTATGTTCCGATGGGAATGAGTCTGGAAAAAGCACAAGAGCTTCGCATGAAAGATCCAAAATTATATGAAGCAAAATCAAAGGCAAGTATTGCCGAGCATGTCCGTGCGATGCTGAAAATGCAGAAGCGAGGAGCCATTACGTTTGATTACGGCAACAACATCCGCCAAGTGGCGAAAGACGAAGGCGTCGAAAACGCGTTTAACTTCCCCGGCTTCGTACCGGCCTACATTCGACCGCAATTTTGTGAAGGAAAAGGACCGTTCCGCTGGGTCGCGCTTTCGGGCGATCCAGAAGATATTTATAAAACAGACGATGTCATTTTACGTGAGTTCAGCTACAATACCCATCTTTGCAACTGGATTAAAATGGCACAAGAGCGAATTAAGTTCCAAGGACTTCCGGCTCGCATTTGCTGGTTAGGCTACGGCGAACGGGTGAAATTTGGAAAGATTATTAACGACATGGTAGCCCGAGGTGAATTGAAAGCGCCGATCGTGATTGGGCGCGACCACTTAGATTCCGGTTCTGTTGCTTCTCCAAACCGTGAAACAGAAGCAATGAAAGACGGAAGTGATGCTGTAGCAGACTGGCCAATCTTGAACGCTCTTGTAAACGCGGTCGGCGGGGCAAGCTGGGTATCTGTTCATCATGGCGGCGGTGTAGGTATGGGTTATTCGCTTCATGCCGGTATGGTCATTGTCGCTGACGGAACGAAAGAAGCAGAAAAACGCCTTGAGCGGGTTCTTACTACGGATCCGGGTATGGGGATTGTTCGTCATGCCGATGCCGGTTATGAGTTTGCAATACAAACGGCAAAAGAAAAAGGTATCAACATTCCAATGTTGAAGTAGAGGACAATCGAAAAATAAAGGAATGTGGGTCTGCCCGCTTCAACAAAAACAAGGAGAAGGAGAGACGTCATGACTAAGAAACCGGTATTGATTCGGAACGCAAGTCAGCTGGTGACACTCTCAGGAAGCAGTGATGCTCCTCTGACCGGTAAAAAGATGGAACAACTTCAAATTATTGAAGACGGCAGTGTTTGGCTTGAAGACGGTATAATCCAGTTTGTGGGAAAAGATGACGAGGTGGCTCAAATCTATAAAGATCGCTTGAATGAAGCCGAAATTATCAATGCTTCTGGCAAACTCGTTACACCGGGACTTGTCGATCCGCACACCCATCTAGTTTTTGCGGGAACCAGGGAAAACGAATTTAGCATGCGTTTACAAGGCTCCACCTATATGGAAATTATGAATAACGGCGGCGGGATTTATGCGACGACAAATGCTACAAGGGAAGCAACCCACCAAACACTTTTTGAAGAAAGCAAAAAACGTCTCGACCAGTTCTTGTTGCACGGTGTTACAACAGTTGAAGCGAAAAGCGGATACGGTCTTTCGCTGGAACATGAAATCAAGCAGCTGGAAGTGGCGAGGGACCTTCATGAGAAACATCCGGTTGACATCGTTCGGACTTTCATGGGTGCACACGCCATCCCTTCTGAATTCAGTGATAACTCGGAAGAGTTTGTAGACTATGTGATCAGAGACATGATTCCTGAAGTGGCGCGCCGTAAGCTAGCAGAGTTTAATGATGTTTTTTGTGAAAGAGGTGTTTTTACACCTGATCAGTCAAAACGCATTCTAGAAGCCGGTCTTCAACACGGGCTTCTTCCAAAAATCCATGCAGATGAAATTGAGCCGTATGAAGGTGCAGAATTAGCCGCAGAAATTGGGGCGGTATCTGCCGACCACCTATTAAAAGCTTCGGATAAAGGAATTGCTTCGCTTGCGGAAAAAGGCGTTATTGCAGTGCTTCTGCCGGGCACAGCATTTTTCTTAATGGCGGAGTCGGCAAACGGCCGAAAAATGATCGACGCAGGAGTGCCGGTAGCGCTGTCTACCGATTGCAATCCCGGATCTTCACCAACCGTTTCAATGCCGATCATCATGAACCTTGGCTGCTTGAAAATGGGGATGACCCCGGCGGAAGTGCTGACTGCAGCTACGATTAATGCTGCACATGCGATTAACAGAGGAAAAGAAATCGGCAGTATCGAGAAAGGCAAAAAAGCTGACATTACTATTTTTGACGTACCGAACTATTTAGTTCTTCAATACCGATATGGTATGAACCATGTACACACAGTTATCAAAGATGGTGAAGTGGTTGTTGATGGAGGGAGATTCGTTTGCGGCAATACCCGTATCCACAGTTAAAACCGCCGGCCTTTTCATGGGACAGAAGTACAAAAACGGATGAACCGAAAGTGAATGAATGGATTCAAACGCTTAACATAACAGATAATGAGAAAATCGTTTGGTCTAACTATGATGCTGCAATTCTAGGCGTCCCGTTGTCGCGTACATCGATATCTGCCTCTGCAGCAAGTGAAACCCCTGACGCGTTGCGTCGGACATGGAAATACTTTACGACCTATAATCTGGATCATGATGAAGATCTTTCTGAGCTAAATGTCGTTGACCTTGGCGACGTTCGCCAGCATGTAACGAATATCGAAAACTGTCACGAAAATATAAAAGAAGCAATGATCAGCATGCGCACTCATCACCCGGAAGTCATTCCTGTTGTGATGGGTGGCGATCATTCGATAACTGCCATGCTCGTGAAAGGCTGGAAAGCGGTACATTCTAACGAGCGAATTGGCATCTTGCAGCTCGACACCCACTTTGACTTGCGAGATTTGTCTGATAACGGACCAAGCAACGGCACTCCGATCCGCAACTTGATCGAAAGCAGTGTGATCAGAGGTGAAGATGTGTATAACATTGGCCTTCACGGTTTTTTTAACGCCCGTTCGTTAAAAATTTACGCGGACGAAACAGGTGTGAACTATACTACGATGAGAGAAGCGCGGAAAAAAGGGATAGAAACTACAATAAACGAAGCATTGGAACAACTTAGTAAAAAGGTTGATACGATCTACCTGACTATTGATATGGATGTTCTTGATATGAGTTACGGTCCTGGTGTCCCTGCTTCAACTCCCGGCGGGATGAGAAACGATGAACTGTTTGAAGCTGTTTATTTCGCCGGAAAGTGCAAGAAAGTGAAAGCGATGGACATCGTTTGTCTCGATCCATACAAAGACAAGAGAGAAATTACTGTCAAAACAGCTGTCCATGCGATGCTTTCCTTCTTTACAGGATTTAAGCAGAGAAAAAGCTAATGGCTTTTTTTAATGCGGTTTTATTTTTTTCTTTTAATAATACTGCTTTAATAGTGTTGGAAGATGTTCGTTAGAAAGCAGTTCCTGATGGAATTGCTTTTTTAAAAAACTTATTCAGATATTTATCCACACCTAAAAATCGATAATGGCACTATTCCACAAATTTATCCACATAGTCCACAGTTTAAATGGCGTTTTCCATGTTAATATCAATCCTTATTTTATAAAAGGTTGAAAAGTGTCCACCGAACTTATCCACTTTATCCACATAACTGTGGATAAATGAAGTTCACAAATAGTTTAAAAACAATAGAATTCTTTTTGGAAAAATTGTGAATTCCGTTGTAGCTCTATAATGAATAAAGTATATTATAAGTGAAGATAGTGAAATAATTCACAAATAATAAACTAATCTTTCTTCACAAGCTGGCTGGCTTCTATGAAAAAATTTTTATATTCTTTCACAAAATAAAAGGAGATGATGATCCATGAAATGGTGGAAAACCCCGCAAGCAGCAGTGGCGTGGACGATTTTGAGAATCTGGTTAGGCATACAATGGATCGAAGCAGGCTGGCATAAAATAACAGGTGATTTTGATGCAAGCGGATTTATGGCAGGTGCAATTGCGAAAACAGGCGGCGAGCATCCAGCGGTGCAAGGCTGGTACGCAGCGTTTCTTGAAAATATCGCATTGCCGAATTCAGGGTTATTCAGCTTCCTTGTAGAATGGGGTGAGCTTTTAGTAGGTATCGGGCTTATCCTTGGTGCAGCAACAATTCCGGCTCTAATTGCAGGAGCATTTATGAATCTAAACTTCCTATTAGCTGGCACAACAAGTACTAATCCAATATTATATACAGTTTCAGTAATTCTTCTATTCACAGGAAGCGGAGCATACTACTGGGGTATTGACCGCTTTGCTATTCCATATATAAAAGAACGGATGCATAAAGGTGGGCATGGTTTTAATAATAAAGCCACAACGAGTCATTAAGTTTATAACCTGAATATAGGGTCTGACTCCCTCCAACTTGGAGGGGTCTGACCCTTAGCCTATTTTCTTATTTTCTTTTTGTTCTTTGTTTTACGCGCTGGTTTGCTGCATTTGCCCGAGCGAGAGCTTCCATATCTTCCTGGTCAGCCAGTTCGACGGAAAACTCTTCGTCTACACCATCTGATTTAAGGTTTCTTGGAACTTGTGGAAGTGTTGATTTGTTTTTATCTCTTGTTCTTTGGCCTCGTCCCCGACCCATTTTCAAAACCCCTTTCGGACAAAAAGTACGGAAAACAAAAGCTTTCCGTACTCATATCATTTGCTTTATAAGGGGCATGTATAATTGGTAAATGCTTAATGTTTTCTTCCTCTTTCAGTAAAACCGCCAGCACGATCTGCCATTTTAAATTCACGTCTATATGTAACCTCTTGAGCGCTTGATAATGTACTTTTCATTCTTTCTCTTTTCTTCTTGTCCATATTACAACCTTCCTTTCTTTGAACTGGATTATTCTTTACCTAGTTTTTCCTTACTAGAAAATATTCATACAGATCATTCATAAATATCGATTAATGCACTTTTTAGCTCCGGAAAAAGAAAGGTAAATCCGTTTTCTTCAAGTTTTTCCGGCAAAACCTTCTGTCCTTCAAGAACAAGTATGCTCATTTCTCCTAAAATCATTTTTATTGCAAATTCGGGAACACGCAGCCAGTGAGGACGGTTAAGAACAATTCCAAGCGTTTTTCCAAACTGTTCCATTGTTACAGGATGTGGAGCTGTAAAATTAACAGGACCTATTAGTGGCTCATTTTCTATACAGTATTGTATTCCTCTAATAACATCTTTTAGATGAATCCAGGATACCCATTGATCTCCGGATCCGACCGTTCCACCGGCAAATAATTTATAAGGTAAAGCCATTCTCGGCAAGGCTCCGTCATTTTTATCCAGAATTATGCCAAATCGGCATAAAACTGTTCGTATACCAAAATCGTAATAGGCTTTCATGGCCGTATTTTCCCACGCATGTACCGTTTCTGCTAAAAAATCATTACCTGTTTCTTTTGATTTTTCTGTGAAGGTTTTCTGATTAGAGGTTCCGTAAATTCCTACTGCACTTGCATTAATTAGAGCGGTTGGCTTTTTGTTTAATTGGCTGATTATGTTGAGGATGCTTTCAGTCACGTGCAATCGGCTGTTTTTTATCTTCTTTTTCTGTTCAGTCGTCCATCGTCCGCTATTAATCGACTCACCTGCAAGGTTTATGATAACATCTGTTCCTTCTACGTCTTTTTGAGGGTTGTCTCCTTCATTGAGCCATTGGATAAAGCGGCAATTGTTACTAATATTTTTTCGATTGGCGTTACGTGTTAGGATCAGAATCTCGTGTCCTTCTTTTGCTAATTCAGCCGCCAAAGCTTTTCCCACCAATCCGGTACCGCCGGTTATTGTAATTTTCATTTACTTCGCCACCTTTTTTTTCTTTAACTTTAAATTTACGATGCTTGGCTAAAGAAAACCTTTTTTTATATGATACATTTACATAGAGGTGATTTTTATGGCAGTGATTACGAAAATAACCGTCCAGCAAAAAAATCAAGAACGCTACAATATTTTTATGGATTTTGGGAAAGGCGAAGAATATGTATTCAGTGTTGATGAAGATACATTAATAAAATTCAAGTTAAAAAAAGGGCTTGAAGTGGATCCGTTACTTTTGACAGAAATCCAATATCAGGACGAGATCCGAAAAGGATACCATCTTGCGGTCAATTTTTTAGCGAAACGAATGAGGTCTGAAGGGGAAGTTCGTCATTACCTGGCTGAAAAAGAGACTGATGAACCGATTATTAATGAGGTTATTTTAAAACTATACGAATTTAATTTTTTAGATGACGAAGAGTATGCGAAGGCATATGTCAGAACACAGAAGAATACAACTGACAAAGGAACGGAGTTTATTCGCAAAGAATTAAGGGAAAAATGGATTGGCGAAAATTTGATTGAGAAGGCCCTGAACGAATACCCTTTCGAAGCACAAATTGAAAAAGCAGTAAAAGTAAGCGAAAAATACCTTTTAAAAAACCGCCTTGAATCGGAAAGAACATTAAAAATTAAGCTTGAACAGCTGCTCTTAAGAAAAGGTTTTTCCATCGATGTGATCCAAGCTGTTCTGAGTGAAGTAAATTTTGATAAAAAGGAAGAAGAGGAAATGGATGCGATAAGGCATCATGGTGAAAGACTAAAACGAAAATACAATAAATTTACAGGATATGAGTTTGAACAAAAAATGAAGCAGGCATTATATAGGAAAGGATTCTCCATTGATTTAATCGAAAATTATTTGCGTGAATTAGAATTGTTCGATAAAAAATCATGACAGAGAAAGTCTTGTTGGAGTCGATTTTGATCGTTTTTTTTCATCTCACCATGATCAGTTTAGGAACCTCTTTTTGAGAAAAGAGCAGGCTTCTTTATTTATTTCTTAAATTTCAATATACTGAAAATAAGTTAACTTTAAATAACAATTTATGCAGCACCAAGTTTAGGAGTGAAGCAATGCAGCAAAAACGTTATAGTGAAATGTCTGAATATGAACTTCAGCAGGAGATTGCAAAACTTAATGAAAAAGCGCGTAAAGCGGAACAAATGGGCATGGTCAATGAGTTTGCTGTGTTGGAAAGAAAAGCTGCCATGGCAAAGTCATATTTATTAAATCCTGAAGATTTTAAGCCGGGGGAAATTTACCAAATTGAGGGCGACCCTGGCGCGTATTTCAAGATTGATTATTTAAACGGTGTTTTTGCTTGGGGTTACAGATTAAGCGGAACTGGCAAAGAAGAAGCACTTCCAATTTCGATGTTAAAAAAATTAGAATAGAACCAGAGGGAAAAATCCTCTGGTTCTAAACATGTGATAACTAAAAGCTTTCGCTTATCCAATGTCTTTAAGCGACAAGTCCCGGCTGATCTTGACGTCAGCTTACGGAAATTGGGATTTCCTGTAGGAAAGGATTTTTGCTTGTCGGGGCTATTTAAGTCTCTTCTGCTTTTCGTTATTACGATTGTTTTCTTGTTTGACGTTGTAAAATAATCGTTTTCTGCGTTAGTTGGGTTTCGCCGTTTACTTGAGAATAGGCATGTTTTGGATTATACCACGGAGCAGCAAACGAACGGGAATTAGAATCGTTGTCAAAATATTTTTTTATATTTCCCATTGTGTATCCACCTCACCTTTAGGACAATTCGGATTTATCTTTGTTCCGATGGGAAGAAGCATTCATCCGTTCTTGCGGATGTGTATTAATTGATCCATCTGCTCTTGTTGAGGCATATTCAGCTTTCGCCCTAGGTTCACCCTCTAATTTGATCGTTTTTGGAGTTGGGTAATTCCTTGCTTTATTTCGCATTTGAAACCCTCCCAAAGACAGTTTGCAACGTGATATTACAAATCAAGAAATTTGCTGCTCACGTTAACAATAGTATTTGACGGAGACAGTTAAGATAAAACGCTAAATAAATGGTAATGGGGTGATACAATTGAAGGATTATCAAGAAAGGCTTGCAGAAATATTAGCAGAAAAGAATCCGCATTTAACTTATGTACAAGCTTTAACATGGGTCGAGCTTCTTTGGGATGATTTTGAAACGACTTATGCAAAAGCCGGAAGGGAATATAAAGGAAGCGAGATGACAGAAAGAATTGTCCGGCAGTGGATTGAAAATTACGGTGACAGGCTTCATGAATTTGTTGCAAGAAATCCAAAATATAAGCATTTGCTTGAGTTGGGGCAAAAAGATGATCATTAAAATATTGGGGCCAGGTGATGGTAAAAAGCCCTGGCCCCTCTTTTTAACGCTTTAAAGTGATGAGGGCCAGACCCTCAATGCGTTAACGCTTTAAAGTGATAAGGGACAGACCCTCCAACTTTTTCCTCAGCTTTTCCTCACTGAAAATCCAACCTGTATAGGAACGGAGAATTTTTAAGTTTTTGTCAAGCTGTACGACAGCAACAAAAGGGTAATGTCCGTTGCTGCGGTAGCGCAAGTCGATAAAGCGTACCTCATAATAATCGTCATATTCATCCAGTTCCCACCGGTAAACCGGTGAAAACGACAGAAAAGCTGAGAGGTTTTTATCTTTTTTGGCAACTTCCAAAACAGGTGATTGCGGAACTGGCACCCGATTGAACCGGTCAAGGATGGAGACTTGGTTTTTATATGCTCTGCCAACAAAAAATTGGTGTTTATTCATGACAGCTATCCGCCATTGATGAAATCTCATCGTTGGCGCAATGATAATTTCCGTTGCATCAGGTATTACTTTTTTCACAGCTCTCAGGATAATTTGTTGGTACTGAAAACGGATAATATAGTACACAACAATTACTGCATAGATAGCAAGAAACGTGTAGCCTGGATGTGCGCCTAACGCCCAGAGAAATAAGCCTATTACATGAATGGAGAAAATAAACTGATCGAATGTATTAATAATCCCTAATGCGAGCCATTTCGACGAAAAAGGACGCAAAGCTTGTGTTCCGTAGGCGTTGAATATGTCGACAAAAACATGAAGGAAAACAGCAACAAATGTCCAAATCCATAAGTGAAGCAAATTAGCCTCAGGGAAAAACGGATAAATAAGTGCGACAATGGCAATAGGCCACATGAGAACAGCTGGTATTGAATGTGTAATTCCCCGGTGGTTTCGGATATAAACAGCATTATTTTTAAGCTTTAATAAAGTATCTATATCAGGAGCCTGGGAACCGATGATGGTGCCAATTAATACACTGCTTGCTGTCGCCGAGCTTTCCATGACAGCAGGGTCAAGAGTAGACAGTCCGCCGAGTGCCAGTCCCATAACTACGTGAGTGCCTGTATCCAAGAGGAAAGTGCCTCCTTTTTAAATTAGTCGTAGTGACATGTATGCCGATTTAATCAAAATTGATCAAAGGAGATGTAAATATTGAAAAATCAGCTCCAAATGATTGTTTATTATGAGGTTAAAGATTCCTATTTTTCTCAATATAAAGAAGCAATGGATCATATAGTTGCTTTGCTGCCCTCGTTTGGAGCGGCGGAAATTAAATGGCGGCAGATTGATTCAGAGCCTTATCGTATAGTTGAATCTTTTCTTCTTCCCACTGAATCACATTATTTTGCTTTAAAAAAGCTGAGAAAATCAAAGTACCATACTGTTTTCGGCTGTCTTGACCGATTCATTTCCGGAGGGCTGAAGCAAGTCGAGTGCTGTGCTTTAATAAAGGAACTGTAATATAATATGTCCATCTTTCAGTAAAGATTAACATCTTGGAGGAACGAAAGTGTCAAAAATACATTTAGAAACAATTGAGAAAATGGATATTAAATCCTTTCAACAAGACTTAATCAACTGGTTCGAAAGAGAACAGCGCAATCTTCCTTGGAGAAACGAGCGGGACCCATATAAAATCTGGGTTTCTGAAATTATGCTTCAACAGACGAGAGTTGAAACAGTGATTCCTTATTATAACCGTTTTATAGAACAATTCCCAACGATTGATGCCCTTGCTGAAGCAGATGAAGAAAAAGTATTAAAAGCTTGGGAAGGGCTCGGCTACTATTCCAGGGTTAGAAACTTGCAGCAAGCTGTTAGGGAAGTAAAGGAAGTATATGGCGGAAAAGTGCCGGATACAAGAGAAGAGATTGCTTCGCTTAAAGGTGTTGGGCCATATACAGCCGGCGCTATTTTAAGTATAGCATACGGTGTACCGGAACCGGCAGTTGACGGAAATGTAATGAGAGTATTATCAAGGATTTTAACGATTTGGGAAGATATTGCAAGGCAGGCATCCCGAAAAATTTTCGAAGATGCCGTCAGGAAGCTGATTTCGCATGAAAATCCTTCTTACTTCAATCAAGCTCTAATGGAACTGGGGGCGATGATCTGCACCCCTACTTCTCCATCATGTTTGCTTTGCCCGGTTAGAGAACATTGCCAGGCCTTTCATGAAGGTGTTCAAGAAAATTTGCCGGTAAAAACGAAAAAGAAAAAGCCAAAAAATGTTCAGCTTGCTGCTGCTGTGCTTACAGATCATGATGGAAACATTCTTATTCATAAACGGCCAAATTCCGGCTTGCTCGCTAATCTTTGGGAGTTTCCAAATACAGAAATCAATCTAACAATAAAAAATGACAAGCAGCAGTTATCGCAGTTTCTTAAGAGAGAATACGGAGCAGATACCATTATAGGAGAAGTAATTGGCCAAATTGAACATGTTTTTTCCCATGTAGTATGGAATATTAACGTGTATAAAGGCACTATATTAAATGACGTAAAACAAAACAACGTTATAAGACTTGTTTCGTCTGATCATCTTAAGGAATTTGCATTTCCTGTCTCACATCAAAAAATGTTTATGCAATATGTAAAGTCAGTAGGGAAAACGCTTTAACTTAAGCGTTTCCCATAACCTTGAACGAGAGTAAAAGTCCTCCGAACGATAGTAAACACCTGTTGAACGAGAGTAAAAGCCCCTCGAACGAGAGTAAATACCTGCTAAATAAGAGTATATACGTCAATCGTACGTGGTTTTCGTTCCATGAGAATAATCTGCTTCTGTGCGTTCAAGACCCCCGCGCCGTTCGATTTCTTTTACAATTTCACGATGAATTGTCTGTCCTTCTGCATTTAAATAAGGCATGATCTGCTGAAGCGAATGATGAAAGAAAGCCAGTTCACTGTTTTCCCATTCCGTTTTCGGCATCATTGAAAGCTCGGTCATATCACGGCCAATATACATGGCAAACACCCTTTCACCACAAATTATGATCAAAACTAGTTTTTTTCGAACATTGTTTTCTATACATGGAAAAGTTAAAATATAAACAAAACTCGTGAAAAGAAAGGATTTTTGATATGAGTCAAAAAGTGGCCCTAGTTACAGGAAGCAGCCGGGGAATCGGCAAAGCAACTGCACTGCGGTTGGCTAAAGAAGGTTATGATATCGTTATTAACTATGCAAGAAGCAAATCAGCAGCACTTGAAACTGCAGGCGAAATAGAGCAATTAGGCAGGAAAGCGCTCGTTGTAAAAGCAAACGTTGGTGACGTTGAGAAAATTAAAAATATGTTTGAACAAATTAACAACGAATTTGGCCGGCTTGATGTTTTTATCAATAATGCAGCTTCCGGAGTGCTCCGGCCGGCACTGGAGATTGAAGAGTCTCATTGGGATTGGACAATGAATATCAACAGCAAGGCTTTATTGTTCTGTGCCAAGGAAGCGGCCAAATTAATGGAAAAAAGCGGCGGCGGAAAAATCGTTAGCATCAGTTCGTTAGGATCCATTCGCTATTTGGAAAATTATACAACTGTCGGTGTTTCAAAAGCGGCTTTAGAAGCCTTAACAAGATACTTGGCGATTGAATTAGCACCAAAAAATATTGTTGTCAATGCTGTATCCGGAGGAGCGATTAATACGGATGCTTTAAAACATTTTCCAAATAGGGAAGAACTTCTGCGGGAAGCAAAAGCAAAAACGCCTGCCGGCAGAATGGTTGAAATTGAAGACATTGTGAATACAATCATGTTTTTAATTTCAGACGAAGCAAATATGATCAGGGGCCAAACGATCATTGTAGATGGAGGAATATCCTTGTTAGTTTAACTTTAATTGGTTTATTTTTGTATAATAATGCCGAATAATTTCTGCCACGAATGGATAGAGTAATGTTCGTGGAGGTGATTACAATGGCAAACAATCAACAGCCAAACAAATCGCAAGCTGGCACTAACATTCAAGAAGTAAGACAACAAAACGCTCAGTCTGGTCAAAGCCAAGCAGCTGGCCAAGGTCAATTCGGTACTGAGTTTGCAAGCGAAACTAATGCTCAACAAGTAAGACAACAAAACCAACAAGCTGAAGCGAAAAAGGCACAAAATTCCGGCCAATCCGGACAAAGCAGTTAATAACATAAGTGTTGGAGGCTGACCCATAAGTGCCTCGCGCCCGTCTGCAATTATTAATATAGAAACATTGATTATGCTTCTATATTAATAATTGAGGGTGCGTGGCTCGAGTCAGCCTCTTTTTTAATAATGTTTGAAAATTTTTCTTCTTTTACAATAACTTCTTTATTTTTCTGAATAAAATTCCCGTTATTTTTTTCGAAAAATTCCATTATTTCGAACTGTGAAGGTTAATAAACCATTCGACAAAACTTCCTTTCCATCAACATAACTAGATAAAGGAGTTTATAAGCCATCCACGAATAAATAGATTAAACAAAATAATGGGACGGTGATTGATATGCAGATGTTTAACCGATTAGTTAATGAACAGATGAAAACAATGGAGAAGTTGTTGTATTTACAGAGAGAACTTGAGCGATGCCAGGAAATTGAACAGGAATTAATGATCCTTCAGGAAGAAACCGAACTTGAAAGCATTCAGATGGAAATAGCAAAAATGAAAAAGGAACTGAAGGAAATACACAGAATATTTGAACTGCAGACAGAAGAGGTTATTCGGTCATATCAGGATTCAAAAATTACATGTTAATGTAAGTTTTTGTCTTTCAATGTCTCAAGACCATCATTTGTCAAATATCAAAAGATATTTTTTGAAGGGTCATTGAAAAATGGCTCTTTTGTTTTAAATTCTTTATTTAACCGTTATAATAATATAGAATAGGAATCGTTCTTTGTTGTCTTTTTTCGATTGTTATCCTTGCATATAAGAGCCTTGAATTTAGAAACATTCGAAGACCAATAGGAATTTTTTCCATCTGCCAGATTTACACGTTCAGGTGGCTGGACGTAATTACATGTATATAGGTTGCAAAAGCGTCCGGGATGAAAGTAGGGGAGATAGAAATGGGCGTACCCATCGAAGGTGAATCAATCCAAATTCATAGTTATAAGCACAATGGGCACATCCATCGCGTCTGGGAAGAAACAATTGTATTAAAAGGGACGCAAAATATTGTTATTGGCGGAAACGACCGTTCAATGGTTACAGAAGCAGATGGAAGGACTTGGATTACAAGGGAGCCTGCCATTTGTTATTTCCATTCACAGTGCTGGTTTAATATTATCGGAATGATCCGGGAAGATGGAGTTTATTATTACTGTAACTTAAGCTCACCTTTCATATATGATAATGAAGCGTTAAAATATATCGATTATGATTTGGATATTAAGGTATTTCCCGATATGACATTTCATATATTGGACGAAGATGAGTATGAGCGTCACAGAAAAGAAATGAATTACCCTGAAGTGATCGACCAAATTTTGAAAAAAAATGTAACCAAACTGATCCGGTGGATCCGCCAGCGCAAGGGTCCATTTTCACCTGATTTTATTGATATTTGGTATGAACGCTATTTGACATACAGACGCTAATTTGGATGCAAGTCCTAAATCGCTGCCTGTTGATGCCGATTCAACAGGTTTTTTATGTGGTTGAAAAAAGAGATTTCTGTACCGGAGGGGGAGAGGGCTTGGACAGTATTCGAAGGTATTTGCACTTTGTGAAACCGTATCGTTTACAAATTATTGGAACGATTATTATTGGAGTGATCAAATTTGCCATTCCCCTGTTAATTCCATTGAGTATAAAATATGTCGTTGATGATATTGTTTCAAATGATGTTCTTACACAAGGGGATAAGCTTTATAAATTGTATTGGATTATGGGCTTGATGCTCGTCGTATTTGTCGTACTTCGCCCTCCGATCGAATATTACCGCCAATATTTTGCCCAGTGGACTGCAAGCAAAATTTTATACGATATTCGTGACCGTCTTTTTACGCATCTTCAAAAATTAAGCTTTAAATATTATGCAAATACAAAGGCGGGAGAAGTAATCTCCAGGGTTATTAACGATGTTGAGCAAACAAAAACTTTTGTCATCACCGGTTTAATGAATTTATGGCTTGATATGGCTACCATTATCATTGCCATTGCAATTATGTTTACGATGGATGTATCTTTAACGATTGTGTCATTAATATTATTACCGTTTTATGCTTTCTCTGTTAATTATTTTTTTGGAAATTTGCGCAAGCTTACAAGGGTTCGCTCGCAAGCTCTCGCAGAAGTTCAGAGTTATTTGCATGAGCGTGTTCAAGGCATGCCGGTTATCAAAAGCTTTGCGATTGAAGATTTTGAACAAACGCAATTTAATAAGCACAATAGAAATTTTTTAACAAAAGCATTGGATCATACGCGCTGGAATGCAAAAGCTTTTGCCGTTGTTAATACGATAACCGATCTTGCACCGCTGTTTGTCATTGGTTATTCAGGTTATCAGGTAATTCAGGAAAATTTATCATTAGGAACAATGGTTGCTTTTATTGCCTATATTGACAGGCTTTACAATCCGTTAAGGCGGCTCGTCAATTCTTCGACTTCTTTAACGCAATCAATCGCTTCAATGGACAGAGTTTTTGAACTTATCGATGAAAAATATGATATAGAAGATTCTCCTGATGCAATCGAATGCAATCATGTTCATGGGGATGTTACGTTTGAAAATGTAAGCTTTTCCTATTCATCACAAGAAGAAACTGTTTTAAAAAACATAAACCTTGAGGTGAAAAAGGGAGAAACAGTCGCATTCGTTGGTATGAGCGGTGGCGGAAAAACTTCATTAGTTAGCTTAATTCCAAGATTTTATGATGTGACAAAAGGCAGAATATTGTTGGACGGGAAGGATATACGAACCTTTAAGGTAAGGAGTCTCAGAGATAAGATTGGAATGGTTCTGCAGGACAACATTTTGTTTAGTGAGTCCGTTAAATTGAACATCCTGCTCGGCAAGCCAGATGCCTCTGATGAAGAGATCATTGAAGCTGCTACGCTTGCAAATGCTCATGAATTTATTATGAATTTACCTGATGGTTATGACACAAGAGTGGGAGAAAGAGGTGTCAAATTGTCCGGAGGGCAAAAACAAAGAATCGCGATTGCAAGAGTTTTCCTTAAGAATCCGCCAATACTGATCTTGGATGAAGCAACCTCTGCCCTCGATTTAGAAAGCGAGCATTTAATCCAGGAGGCTTTAGAAAAATTAGCAAAGGACCGAACCACATTTATTGTCGCACATAGGCTTTCAACCATTACACATGCTGACAGAATTGTTTTAATTGAAAATGGGGAAATAACCGAACAGGGAACCCATGAAGAACTGATGAAGAAAAAGGGCGGTTACTTTAAACTATTTCAAGTACAGCAGCTCGACAATTAATAGAAGAGGACCTTTTTCATGTTTGAACTGGAACCGTGAATAAAGAATTAGGAATTGAAATCGCTGAAACTAGGACATAGAAAAAAGCAGCTGAACCAATCAGCTGCTTAAATTTTATTGGGTTTTGTCCCCAGATTTTTTATATTTTTTACTCTTCAACTTCTTCAATTTCTATTTCATTTTCGCTTTTATGATAGGATTGAAAGCTGTTAATGAGCAAATCAAGGTGTTCCAATTGTTCTCCGTATTCGATAATAGCTGAAACAACTTGCATCGTATGAAAAAAAATCGGATCTTCAGGATTGTCAAATTCATTTTGTTGGGCTAAAAATAAATCAAACAGCTCTTTTTTATTTAAGCATACCTTTGCGTCTTCATTTTCTCCATGAAGACGACTTTTCCCAATAAATTTTAGGAGGAGCTCTTCATGATGGTAAATAAGGCAGTCGAGCTGCTCCTGTATGGCTTCCTGAAAGGATACAGGCATTTCCAAAATTTCATTTTCGAATCGATGTAATTTCTTTAAAGTTTCGAGCGATTTTTTAACAGCATATATCATTTGCCGGTAGATGACCAGCTTTCTTGATTTGGTCAGAACATTTCTCTTAAAATAATTCCTCTCTTCTTTATACATCAAATAAAGCTGGTCAAGCTTTATAATATCATCTTTGATCTTTTCGATATCATTCTTTAACAATGTATATTCTGAGGCATGCCTTAGCCGAATCCATTTAGTGATTTCTTCTGTAATATTTGTGATTTTATAATATAATTTGTTTTCATATTTAGGCGGCAAGAATACAAGGTTTACTATAAAAGCGGATAAAACACCAAGCATAATGGTAGAAAAACGCAATAGTGCAAACTCAATAAAATCTCCTTCCGGATTTTCCATAATTGCAATTAATGTAACGAGTGAAAGAGAAATGGTGTTTTCAATTTTCAATTTTAAATTAATTGTTATGACAATAATCGCCGCCAAACCAACAATTAAAAAATCGTTGCCTAAAAGAAGAACAAAAAAGACAGCAGTTAAAGCTCCGATTATGTTCCCTTGAATTTGTTCTATAATCGATAAATATGACCGATAGATGGTAGGTTGAACAGCAAATATGGCTGCTATCCCTGCAAAAACGGGGGATTTAAGACCGAACATCTCAGCTAGAAACAAGGACAAAATGATTGCAATTCCCGTCTTTAATATGCGGGCACCAAGCTTCATGAAATATTGATTCCTTTCTTACGTGATAGTAAATAATCCCATGTAAGCGAACAAATACATTATATATTTATACTATCAACTATTCGTTTCTGAACCAAACAAATTGTACTATACAATGAAAAGTACGAAAGTTCAATGGAAATTGTTAAGAAATTCACTAGCATTCGCACCCTTTTTCTACTTCAAACAAACATAGTAAAAGGGACTGAAAAGTGAGGAAATAGTTCCTCAGTTCAGTCCCTTTATGATTTTTAATCTTTGCAAATTATTCTGTTGATACAGACGGATCTGCTTGTTCTTTAACCGGAACGATTTGTACAAAGTGTTTTTCCGGATTTTCTAAAAGTAGAGACAGCTCTTTTGCATCAGATTCTTGGCCTTGCTGTTCAAGCATTTGTACATATTTACAAAGCAGCTCTGCCACATCCTGTTTTCCTTTATCGGAAAGTGGAGAAATGGAAACTTTCGCTCCTTTCGCGATCCGTCTTTGAATCGCTTCCATTGTTAAGCCCATTTCAGGCTGATGGCGTAAATAAACGACACCGCCTGTCATACCTGCACAAATCCATGGTCCCGGATCGCCTAGAACAAGCCCTCTTCCGTTCGTCATGTATTCAAACGCAAATCCTTTTATATTAGCTTTCGCACCTATATTTCCCATCTCTTTTTCTGGAATCGGCTGTTTCAGCTGCCCGCCGATTATCATATCTGCACCGGAAAGTCGGATTCCGGCGCGGGCATCCGCATTTCCTTGTGCCACAAGCAAACCTTTTTGCGCACCGTAGCCAAAACCTTTTCCGACAGAACCGTTGTAATAACGGCCGTCTTTTCCTTTCGATTTAAAGATAAGAATACTTCCGCCGAATGAAGTTTTACCAACTCCATCTTGCCCGCCGCCGTCTACTTCAATATGAATGCCTTCGCTATTGTATGCGCCAAGCCCATTTCCTAAAATGGACCTGCGGTATTTTAGCTTGACAGGAGGGAGGCTCCGGTACGATCCATCTAGGCGTCCTCGCACCCGATGACAGGAGACGCGGCTTCCAAGAACTCGCTGTTCCGATGTAATGCTGAGAAATTCGCGGGACTGATGCAGTTCTTCTTCAACTGCATCAAGATATTCTGCACCCGCTGCAACTTGTAGTTGCTTTTGCTTCGTTTCGAGAGAAGCAGCTGCTTCATATTGCGCAAACTGTTCGATTTCAAGTGTTTTTAACAAATATGTTAAATCTAATTGGTCTTTTCCTCTTATTTGTTCAAGCAAATCTGATCTTCCGACTGCATCTTGCAATTTGTTAATTCCAATTGAAGCAGCGAGAGCTTTCAGTTCATTACCGAAGGCCGTAAATAAATTTACGATGCCTTGAACAGCTGTATCGAACTGGCGCGGAACAAAGCGACGCAGGCCGTGTTCTTTTGCCTGGGCTTCTGATTCAATTTGTGTTGCTATACCAACATGGCAAGTATCTAAATGGCAGCCTCGGCATGTAGTACAACCGATGGCAAGCATGGAAAGTGTACCAAATCCGATCCGGTTTGCGCCGAGCAGCATCACTTTTAAGACATCGAGTACACTTTTTATCCCGCCATCTGCCCATAATTCCACTTTGTCGCGCAGACAGGCTTCAATAAGAGCGTTATGAGCTGCTTTTACTCCGATTTCAACAGGCAGGCCGACATGTTCAAGGGCATGGATTCTGGCTGCACCGGTCCCTCCGTCAAAGCCGCTTAAAGTAATGATATCTGCACCGGCTTTGGCTATTCCGACTGCGATTGTTCCGATATTCGGAACAACCGGAACTTTAACGGCTACTTTTGCTTTATCATTGGCCGTTTTCAGTTCGTGAATCATTTGTGCGAGATCTTCAATTGAATAAATATCATGGTTATTTGAAGGCGAGATTAAATCAGAACCGATAGTTGCGTTCCTTGCTTCAGCAATTTTTGCTGTAACTTTTGAACCCGGCAGATGACCGCCTTCACCTGGTTTTGCTCCTTGCCCGATTTTGATCTCAAGCAAGTTTGATGAATTTAAGAGTTCAGCATTAACCCCAAATCGTCCTGACGCAACTTGCTGTCCGCGTGTTCCTGGATATTTTCCGAGCATATCTTTAATTTCTCCGCCTTCGCCGTTTAAGCTGACCATATTTAGACGGTCTGCTCCTTCAGCATAAGCACGGAAGGCTATTTCATTTTGCGATCCGAATGACATCGAAGAAATGACAAACGGCAGGCTTTGTTCTCCGATACTTATATCTACTTCACTCGGTGAAAGAGGTCTAGAAGCTTTCTTTATACCAGTTAAATGGCGAATGGTGGTTGGATTTTGTTCCTCTTGCTCACTGATTTTTTCACGATAGACGCTGTAATCTCCGGTTGCTGCCACTTCTCCGATTGCTTTCCAAATTCTTGGGAATAAATGAAATGATTTCCCGATTCTTTCCTTGTCATTGTGATAATCTTTCGCTCTCTGAATCGCATCTTGTTTCATGACTTCAAAGTTATAGGCGAGCTCTTTTGAACCGAAGAAATTGACGATATTCAAGTATTCGGCAATTCGTTCATTTAAGCCGATCGCGGAAAATAATCGTCCATATCCCCTAAGTTCATGGATTCCAATTGTAGAGATCACTTTTTCAAGCCCTTTTGTTAATGCATTGTAAAGATTTGTTAATGGTTTAATTGACTCATCAAAAACGGTCATAAACATATAGTAAGGGCTGATTAAATCTGCTCCCAAACCGTATGCCACAACGATATCGTGTAAAGAGCGGATAGCTGCAGACCTTAGAAGCAAAGAACATTCTCTTCTAAGTTCGGCTTTTACAAGCACCTGGTCGATGGCAGATGTCACAAGGTGAGGATCAAGCCAAAGAGCGTTATCGAGATGTGCATTTGCATCATCCAATATCAGCAAGGTTTTTCCATCTTTAACAGCCGCAACAGCCGCTTCGGATAGGCGAGAAAGCGCTTCATCAATCGTTTCTTCTTCTGTAAATGTCATAGATAAATAGACTGCCAACTGTTGTTTTTGAAAATAATGAACAACTTGATCAAAGCTAGGCTGCTGAAGTTCTTTCGAACACTCGTAGCCTTCTTTGCCTTCAATCAATAAAGGAGTTGTCAGTTCCATAACGGTTGATGTTTCCTGTTTCTTAAAAAGGCTTGGGCGTCTGCCGATAACAGTTCGGGTGGAAAAATGTTCCATTTCCCGATCTCTGTCAATGGCAGGGTTTGTAACGACAGCTACACTTTCTTTAATAAAATCAGCGATGTTTTTCCGTTCAGGATTAAGGGCAGCGAGCGGAGCATCGTGGCCAAGAGAGCGAATTGGTTCAACACCTTTTTCAGCCATTTGCTCAATCAACTGGACATGGTCACGTTCCCAGCCGAATGCTTTATATTGCCCGTTATGAATTTTATCCGGATAATTCATTGTAATTGTTTTTTCTAGAAGAGGAGGAACGAGTCTCTTGCGTGCATCAAATACATTTATTCTTTCGGAAAAACGTCGGTATACTTCTTCTTGATATTGGTCCTGTTCAAAAACTTGCAAACTGTCGCCGCTCCATTTTAGACCGATTTTTTCTCCGGGAGCGAGTGGTTTCGGGTCATTCACATATTCGCTTGAAGGAATTATTCCCGGCTCTGATGATAACAGGTAGGAAGATTCTGTTTCGAGCATCCATAATGGTCGGAGTCCTAATGCATCTACACTGAAAACAGCTTCATCACCAAAGCGGGAAATGATGCCAGCAGGTCCTTGGGCAAAATGTCCCCATGCTTCTCGGATATATGTGTACAAATCTTGAAGATGATCTGGATACGCTTTGATTTCATTAATAATCGGCGGGAATAATATGTCCATCGCTTCAAAAAGAGATAAGCCGTCACGGCAAATCAATGTTTCAATTGTCCTGCTTAAATCCTGTGAGTCGCTGCCGTCTTTCACAAGCGGAACACCAATCATTTTTGCTTCATCACGAAGCTTTGCGATCGTGTTTATTTCTCCGTTATGGCCGAGCACACTGAACGGCTGAACTCGGAAAAAGCTTGAAAGTGTATTTGTAGAATAGCGGTTGTGGCCTAAAGTCATCGTTGAAGCAATAAGAGGGCTGGCAAGATCTTTATAGTATTTAGGAAGGATGTCGCCTGCTCCCATTACTTTATAAACAGCATGATATTGGCTTAAAGAGGCAACGTGAACATTCTCATTCAATTCAAAATCAACAATCAGCTCAAATAATGTTTTCGACAATTCTTGGCCGGTAAGGTCAGATGAACATGCGAACTGCCAAAACACAGGGTTTTCCTGAATTGCAATTGGACCAAGGGAAGAGGAGTCCGTTACTTCATCCGATTGAAATAGAATTCTAAAATTTAAGGCTTCCAGCTTAGAAGAAAGTACTTTTTTAATAGAGGTTGTATCTGCATTTCTATTAATAAATACATGCCCGACGACAAAATTATCTTTTTCCGCTTGTTCAGGGTCTTCTCCCGCAAATTGCAATTTTTCCTTCCATAACTTTCGAGGGATGTCAATATGAATTCCTACTCCATCGCCCTCGCCGTTGATAAACCCTGCACGGTGGTTCATTGTAAGGAGAGCATTAATACAATTGTAAATATTTTCTCTTGTTGGAATTCTCTTTTTTTCCATGCATGATACAATACCGCAGGCATCGTGTTCTTGGCGATGAAAATCTTTAAAAACAGAAGGACTCCATTGCTGTGTCATTGATTTGTCGGCTTCGTTTGCGGAGGAATAACTCCTTAAAGCCGGTACACCTCCTTAGTTAAAATTATTAAAGAACCTCAAAAGAGGAGATTCAGATTAGAGCGGAAAGTTGGGGAAAAAAATGGTGAGAACAAAATGAACCAAAGAAACAAATTTTCAAAATTATACTTTTTTATATTATCATGATAATATTCGGAAATCAACATAATTATACATAAAATTGGATAGGAAAATTGTTTGTACAATTGGAAAAAAGCTCTGTAAACATCGATATGAAAACGGTTTCATTAATAAAAATAACAAAAACTGGAGGACAATTTGTCCTCCGGAGTGTATAAAAAATGAATATTTAATTGTTTGCTAATAAATAAAAAGCATTTTCGACTGCATGAATCGTTGTTTTAATATCTTCTTCAGTGTGAGCGAGTGTAATAAACCATGCCTCATATTTTGAAGGAGCTAGGTTTATGCCTTGTTTAAGCATCAACTTGAAGAACTTTGCAAACATTTCACCATCGGTGTTTTCGGCTTGTTCATAGTTTTCGACTTTTTCATTTGTAAAATAAACCGTTAATGCGCCTTTAAGACGATTTATTGTGATCGAAATTCCGTGTTCTTTTGCTGCAGATAATATGCCCTCTTCAAGCATTGCTCCAAGACGGTCTAAATGTTCATAAACTCCTTCCTGTTGCAACACTTCAAGACAAGCGATACCGGATAAAATCGATGCCGGGTTGCCGGCCATTGTTCCGGCCTGATAGGCAGGGCCGAGTGGAGCAACTTTTTCCATGATTTCTTTTTTACCGCCATATGCGCCGATTGGAAGCCCTCCGCCGATAATTTTTCCGAGTGCGGTTAAGTCGGGTTTAATGCCTAACATATCTTGGGCGCCTCCATACATGAAGCGGAAAGCTGTGATCACCTCATCGTAAATAACAAGTGCACCGGCTTGATGTGTCAGTTCATTTACCTGTTCAAGAAAGCCCGGTTTTGGTTCGACAATTCCAAAGTTGCCGACGATCGGCTCCACTAATACGGCAGCAACCTGGTCACCCCATTTTTCCAGCGCTTGTTTAAATGGTTCAATATCATTATAAGGTACAGTGATGACTTCTTGGGCAATGCTTTTTGGAACTCCGGCAGAATCGGGAGTGCCTAATGTTGAAGGCCCTGAACCTGCCGCCACAAGCACAAGGTCAGAGTGGCCGTGATAACACCCGGCAAATTTAATAATTTTATCTCTTCCGGTATAGGCTCTTGCTACACGAATGGTTGTCATAACCGCTTCCGTACCTGAATTGACAAAGCGGACTTTTTCCAGCCCGGGCATCGCTTCTTTCAGCATTTTTGCGAATTTCACTTCATGAGGTGTAGGTGTGCCGTAAAGGACGCCTGATTCAGCTGCTTTTTTTATTGCTTCCGTAATGTGTGGATGGGCATGGCCGGCAATAATCGGACCGTATGCGGCCAAGTAATCAATGTACTTGTTTCCGTCAACGTCCCAAAAATAAGCGCCTTTTGCCCGTTCCATTACGACAGGTGCACCGCCGCCAACTGCTTTATAAGAACGTGAAGGACTGTTAACACCTCCGACAATATGTTCTAAAGCTTCTTTATGTAATTGTTCAGATTTAGTAAATTGCATACTATGCCTCCTCAAAAATTGCTGCTTCTCTATTTTATCATGTTTTTCATATAATAATGATTTATTCACTTTATGGGATGGTGCATGGAATTTGTCTTCATTGGTTCGATAGAGTAAACTTTTTTCTTAGGAATTTTGAAGGCGGGAGGAAATACAATGGATGATGCGATTGTAGTTCGTAATTTACGCAAAGAATTTAAAGCTTACTCAAGCAGGAGTGGACTGAAGGGTGCTTTCCGCGACCTCTTTACAAGAAATTATAAAATCGTTCCAGCTGTAAATGATATCAGCTTTCGAGTGAAACAAGGGGAAATGGTTGGTTACATCGGGGAAAACGGGGCCGGCAAATCGACGACAATTAAAATGCTTACAGGGATATTAACCCCGACTTCGGGAATGGTTTCTGTAAATGGAATGAATCCGCATAAAGAGAGGGAAAAATTTGTTCAAACAATCGGAGTTGTATTTGGTCAGCGATCACAATTATGGTGGGATATCGCTGTTCAGGAATCGTTCCGGCTTTTAAAAAAAGTTTATAAAGTTTCAGATGCACAATACAACGAACATATGGATCATGTCATAAAATCATTGGATATCGAACCGTTATTGGACAAGCCTGTCCGGAAGCTGTCCCTGGGGCAAAGAATGCGCTGTGAATTGGCTGCTGCTTTAATCCATAATCCACCACTATTATTTTTGGATGAACCGACAATCGGTCTGGATGTTCTTGTTAAATTAAAGATTCGCGAATTTTTAAAGGAGATAAATAAAAAATACAATACTACGATATTACTCACTACCCATGACTTATCTGATATAGAAGCCTTGTGCGAGCGGGTTATTATGCTCGATGAAGGCCGAATCATTTATGACGGCTCGTTAAGAAATCTCAAAGACCAGTGGGGAGAGGGAAAGGAAATTCAATTCCAATTCATTGAAGAAGCAAAACTTCCTGATTTAGAAAGTTTGACTTCTGAACTTGGGGTTAAGTGGAGCAGGGATGAGAAAGATCAAATCTTTATTGCACATATCGAAGACAACGATGATAAAGTTTCGCAGTTAATTTCTATTGTTGTTTCTACTTATAAGATTAAAGATGTTAAAGTAAATGAAGTATCGACGGAAGAAATCATTCGAAATATTTATGAAAGAGGCATTTTGTGAGGAGAGGTTTATGGAAAAATATTTGGAAATGATACGGATTCGATTCTTAATGATGCTGGCCTATCGAACGAATTATTATACGGGAATTTTGATCTATACTATCAATATAGGAGTATATTATTTTATTTGGAATTCGATATATAGCGGAAAAAGCAATATAGAAGGTTTATCAGCTGCTCAGATGACAACTTATGTCGCAATTGCCTGGATGGCCAGAGCTTTTTATTTTAATAATATAGACCGTGAAATGGCGATGGAAATTAGAGAGGGGAAAGTAGCAATTGAATTGATTCGCCCTTACCATTACCTCGGCATGAAAACGATGCAGGGATTCGGGGAAGGGATTTTTCGGCTGTTCTTTTTTTCAATCCCCGGGATGATAATTGTATCTATTATTTTTTCTCTTCGATTTTCTGCTGACCTGTCAGTATGGGTTTTATTCGCAGTCTCAATTTTATTAAGTTTTTTCATTAACACACAAATCAATTTACTAACGGGAATTACTACTTTTTTCTTATACAATAATGCAGGACTAATTCGGGCAAAACGGGTTGTCATAGATTTATTTTCCGGACTGATTTTGCCGATCAGCTTTTTTCCGGCATGGGCGCAAGATATCATGAAGTTTCTGCCGTTTCAAGGAATTAGTTATATACCGAGCATGATTTTCACTGAGGGTTTTTCAAGAAGTGAAGCAATCAATGCATTAATTTTTCAAGGTATTTGGGTACTTGCCCTTATTATTCCAATTCAGATTCTCTGGATTGCTGCGAAAAAACAACTCATCATTCAGGGAGGGTGACAGATGTTTTACGTTTCGATATTTTTTCAATATGTTGCCCAGTATATGAAGACAAGGCTGCAATACCGTGTGGATGTATTTGTTGAGTTGATCTCCGATTTATTGCTCCAAGCTGTGAATCTTATTTTTATTTTAGTGGTTTTCGGGCATACCGATTTTTTAAACGGATGGAGCAGAGATGAAATTATCTTTATTTATGGTTTTTTTCTAGTGCCTTATGCGATTTTTTCAGCATTCTTCAATATATGGGATTTTAATGAGAGGTACATTGTGAAGGGGGAATTTGACAGAGTTTTAACACGCCCTGTTCATAGCTTGTTTCAAATCATTTTGGAAAGAATTGAACTTGAATCTTTATTTGGAGCTGTAACCGGGCTTATCGTTATGTTTTATGCAGGGGTAAGGCTGGATTTACAAATCAGCTGGTATGACCCTTTTTTATTTGTCCTGTTTGTTATCGGCGGAGTGCTTGTTTATGCAGGTACGTTTATCATGGTTGCATGTATCAGTTTTTTCGCTGATGCTAACACATCGATTATGCCGATGATGTACAATATCGGAAACTACGGCAGGTATCCAGTTGATATATACAATCGCGCTATCCGATTTATATTAACATGGATCCTCCCGTTTGCTTTTGTCGGTGTTTATCCCGCTGCTTATTTTCTTAAGAAAACGGAATGGTATGCATATTCCTTTTTGACTCCTCTCATCGGGGCAGTTTTCTTCATTTTATCTGTGCTGTTATGGAATGCGGGCGTAAAAAGGTACAGAGGTGCAGGGAACTAAGGGGTTGACTCATAAACAAAGGGTCAGCCCCCTTTTTCAAATTGTCCATTTCCGCCTCCTTATCCTCTCGAGGGTCGCTTCGATCCTTCTAATGAAGCAAAAACAGTTAAATTCTTAGGCATGTAAGCAGCTGTCTGGATAACCAGTCGGCTCCGCTTTTCTATATAGTAAACGAGCTTGCATATGAAATTCTTTATTTGCGTATAGATGAAATAAGTGATGCAGAAATGAGGGAATAATATGGCGTTTTATATTTTGTTATCAAGTGTTATTTTCTGTATTGCAATGAGTCTGCGTACTTTATTTTTACCAAATACAATAAAAGGCAAGCTTGTTTCATTGGAAAACTTTTTATTTTTGGCAGTCCTATATGCTACGATCATGATTGGATTTGGATTAATATTTATATTGTTAGAGTTCAACGGAAATGCTGTTATCTTGGAAAACGGCAGAATTATGCAAGGTGACTTCTTCAAAAAATTGGAAACATCAATATATTTCAGTACGATTACACTTTTTTCAGTTGGGTACGGAGATATCGTACCGATTGGGATCGGGAGAATAGTGGTTGTTCTTGAGGCGTTGGTAGGGTATACGATTCCGGCAGCTTTTGTAGCTAAAGCGGTTCTGGATGTAGAAAAATAGAGCGAAACTTCAATCAGTATAGTTGTTTTTTACAGATACATTGGATAGGCTTATGATAAGAACTAATTTCTTAGTTTTGGAGGGATTGTCATGCCAGAATTAACAGGAGAGCTTGCTCCGGATATTGAACTGCCTGCAAGCAACGGAAAAATAGTCAAACTGTCAGATTTTCGTGGTAAAAATGTCGTTCTTTATTTTTATCCAAAGGATATGACCCCCGGCTGTACAACTGAAGCCTGTGATTTTAGGGATGCATATCAGGAATTCTCCGATGTCAATACTGTTATTTTAGGAGTAAGCCCTGACCCTATCAACAGGCATGAAAAATTTATTGAAAAACACGGGCTACCTTTTCTTTTATTAGCCGATGAAGACCATAAACTCGCAGAAGCATTTGGTGTTTGGAAGTTAAAGAAAAATTTCGGCAAAGAATACATGGGTATTGAAAGGTCAACATTTGTCATTGATAAGGACGGTAAAATAGTCAAGGAATGGCGAAATGTTAAAGTGAAGGGCCATGTTGAAGAGACATTGCAATATGTCCGTGAGAATTTACCATCATGAAGATGGAGCCTATTTTTAAATAACGAGGCTTCTGTCCATTCATGAATACAAGTATTGAATATTAATGTATTAGGGCATACCTCCTCAGATAAGTTCGTTGCGGATCCTTATGGGTCCGCTTTTTTTGTTGCGGACCCCTATGAAAACAATCATTTGGAAATTCAAGAACAAACTCCTTTACCAAGAATAAATGAATTTCCATTTATCCAACTTAGGAATATTGACAAAAGTCGTTAATTCTTAGTACACTAATTATAAAGATTATAAAGTAAGAATTTTTGTTAGAAAAGAGGTGCATGGCGATGGAACACAAGCATCTAAAAGAAGCGCTGGAAACCTTAAAAGAAACTGGAGTTCGCATAACTCCACAACGTCATGCGATACTTGAATATTTAATAAACTCAATGTCACACCCGACTGCTGACGAAATATATAAGGCTCTAGAAGGCAAGTTCCCGAATATGAGTGTGGCAACAGTTTACAATAATTTAAGAGTATTTCGTGAAGTTGGCCTCGTTAAAGAGTTAACTTATGGAGATGCATCAAGCAGATTTGATTTTGTCACAACTCATCATTATCATGTAATTTGTGAAAGCTGCGGCAAAATTGTCGATTTTCATTACCCTGGCCTTAATGAGGTTGAACAGCTCGCTTCCCATGTGACTGGATTTAGAGTAAGTCACCATCGTATGGAAATCTACGGAACTTGTCCTGAATGTTCAAATAAAGAAGCCCATTAATTCGTGAATTGAAGCCGGTAGCATTTGCTATTCGGTTTTTTATGTTTAAAAGAGCGTGAAAATGGCCTCTCGAATAAGGAAAAGGCCATTTTTCATTTCTTTCTATTGTATTTTTCATCAAATTCTTTCCCCTCAAGCTCGGGATCAAGGGTTAAAGGTTCGCGGCAGTACATGCACATATCCACTCTGCCGAGCATTTTTGTCGGTTTATTGCAATTAGGGCAAACAACTTGAACAGCTTTTGTTGACAACATGCCGATCCAGAAATAAACGATTGTACTGGCAATAATAAAGAATAAACCGAGAATCATAAAAATAGTCATGATCAGGGGATGATTTCTGAAGAAAATCCCGCCGTACATAACTACAAAGCCGATAAAAATTAAGCTTAATGCAAAACTTCGAATTTTATTTATTTTACTTGTATACTTAGCCATTCATTGTCCCTCCTAAAGATTTACTATATCATATCATTTATACAATAATAAATGTTATTGTTTGATAATGTCGAAATTTGTCTTTTGATAAAGAAGGAGATATTTTTTGAGATGTCGAATATATATGCTATTAATTTTATGGAGGAATGATTATGGAAGACGTCCTTCGGCCTATCTACCAGGAACGTGCCAGCCATCAAGATACACTCGGTGTGCTATTGATTGAAAAAAAACATAAGGCAATTCCGACGACCGATACATTTGATAAAGTTTTGCTAATAATTGTAAAAAATGCGGAGATGCCCGTTTTTATAAAACATTACACGTTTGAAGAGAAAAAAGCGGCAATGCATATTGTGACCCAAAAACAATTAAATGAATGGTTGTTATTGGGTTCAAACCGAAAAGTAGTTGAATGGATTTATGACGGAAAAGTTCTTTTTGACCGAAATGAATACATTCAAAATTTAAAAAATGAGCTCAGAGAGATTCCTTTAAATGGCCGGAAAATGAAAATGGGAATAGAATTTGCGAAATTAATTAGAAGATACATGGATGGCAAGTCGTTTTTTAATAACCAGCATTATTTAGATGCCTATAATCATGTTGTACATTCACTTCATCATCTTGCGCGCCTTGCTGTGATAGAAAACGGATTTCACCCTGAAGTAACTGTTTGGAACCAGGTCAAACAAATTGATCCGGAGATTTTTAAGCTTTACGAGGAACTTGTAAATAGTGAAGAAACACTTGAAAAGCGTTTGGAATTGCTGTTTTTAGCAAGTGATTTTTTAATTTACTCCAAAACGTATCTTGGAACTTCCCATTTGTTGGATATACTAAGAGAAAAATCATTTTGGTCGTTCAATGATATTATGGCCCATAAAGAACTTTCTTCCTACTCGGTAGATCTTGGAGTTCTTTTAGAATATCTTATAGAGAAAAATTTAATTGAAGTTGTTAATAAGAAAACAAAAGGCCAAGGAATATTCCATAGATATTACAAGGTGGCAGAAAAAATTTTATAAAAAACTGTTGACCTTTTTAAAAATACTTGTTATATTAATAACCGTCGTTGCGAAAGAAATAAAAAACTTTCTCTGACGACGGATTTATTTTAAAAATGGTATTGACTTAATTAATACCACATGATATATTAAAAAGGTCGCTTCTGAGCGGCTGATAAGAATTGCTCTTTGAAAACTGAACAAACAAAAGCGTCAACGTTAATTTTTTTTGAGCTTATATCTTACTCTTTTTTGGAGAGTTTGATCCTGGCTCAGGACGAACGCTGGCGGCGTGCCTAATACATGCAAGTCGAGCGGACTGATGGGAGCTTGCTCCCTGAAGTCAGCGGCGGACGGGTGAGTAACACGTGGGCAACCTGCCTGTAAGACTGGGATAACTTCGGGAAACCGGAGCTAATACCGGATAATCCTCTTTCCCGCATGGGAAAGAGCTGAAAGGTGGCTTTGGCTATCACTTACAGATGGGCCCGCGGCGCATTAGCTAGTTGGTGAGGTAACGGCTCACCAAGGCGACGATGCGTAGCCGACCTGAGAGGGTGATCGGCCACACTGGGACTGAGACACGGCCCAGACTCCTACGGGAGGCAGCAGTAGGGAATCTTCCGCAATGGACGAAAGTCTGACGGAGCAACGCCGCGTGAGCGAAGAAGGCCTTCGGGTCGTAAAGCTCTGTTGTCAGGGAAGAACAAGTACCGTTCGAATAGGGCGGTACCTTGACGGTACCTGACCAGAAAGCCACGGCTAACTACGTGCCAGCAGCCGCGGTAATACGTAGGTGGCAAGCGTTGTCCGGAATTATTGGGCGTAAAGCGCGCGCAGGCGGTTCCTTAAGTCTGATGTGAAAGCCCACGGCTCAACCGTGGAGGGTCATTGGAAACTGGGGAACTTGAGTGCAGAAGAGGAGAGCGGAATTCCACGTGTAGCGGTGAAATGCGTAGAGATGTGGAGGAACACCAGTGGCGAAGGCGGCTCTCTGGTCTGTAACTGACGCTGAGGCGCGAAAGCGTGGGGAGCAAACAGGATTAGATACCCTGGTAGTCCACGCCGTAAACGATGAGTGCTAAGTGTTAGAGGGTTTCCGCCCTTTAGTGCTGCAGCTAACGCATTAAGCACTCCGCCTGGGGAGTACGGCCGCAAGGCTGAAACTCAAAGGAATTGACGGGGGCCCGCACAAGCGGTGGAGCATGTGGTTTAATTCGAAGCAACGCGAAGAACCTTACCAGGTCTTGACATCCTCTGACAATCCTGGAGACAGGACGTTCCCCTTCGGGGGACAGAGTGACAGGTGGTGCATGGTTGTCGTCAGCTCGTGTCGTGAGATGTTGGGTTAAGTCCCGCAACGAGCGCAACCCTTGACCTTAGTTGCCAGCATTCAGTTGGGCACTCTAAGGTGACTGCCGGTGACAAACCGGAGGAAGGTGGGGATGACGTCAAATCATCATGCCCCTTATGACCTGGGCTACACACGTGCTACAATGGATGGTACAAAGGGCTGCGAGACCGCGAGGTTGAGCCAATCCCAAAAAACCATTCTCAGTTCGGATTGCAGGCTGCAACTCGCCTGCATGAAGCCGGAATCGCTAGTAATCGCGGATCAGCATGCCGCGGTGAATACGTTCCCGGGCCTTGTACACACCGCCCGTCACACCACGAGAGTTTGTAACACCCGAAGTCGGTGAGGTAACCGCAAGGAGCCAGCCGCCTAAGGTGGGACAGATGATTGGGGTGAAGTCGTAACAAGGTAGCCGTATCGGAAGGTGCGGCTGGATCACCTCCTTTCTAAGGAATTTAAATATGAAGAGTTGATCGCTTTTGTTTGTTTAGTTTTGAGGGAGTAATTCCTTCATTTATAATAAGGCGAATCAGAAGCGAGCTATTCGAGGAAGCAAACGAGCGAAGACCGGAGCGTACCTGATTGTACGTGAGGATCTGAGTGAGTGAAGCTGACGAAGAAGAGCGAAGCTTATCATTTGCCGTTTGTTCTTTGAAAACTAGATAATGGAATATGAAGAAGGCAAAAGAAGAACCGAGTATCGCCATTTTAGGTTTCAAACCTTTTAGGTTAAGTTAGAAAGGGCGCACGGTGGATGCCTTGGCACTAGGAGCCGATGAAGGACGGGACTAACACCGATATGCTTCGGGGAGCTGTAAGTAAGCATTGATCCGGAGATTTCCGAATGGGGAAACCCCCTATCCGTAATGGGATAGGATCCTAACCTGAATCCATAGGGTTAGGAGGGCAGACCCGGGGAACTGAAACATCTAAGTACCCGGAGGAAGAGAAAGCAAACGCGATTCCCTGAGTAGCGGCGAGCGAAACGGGAACAGCCCAAACCAAGAGGCTTGCCTCTTGGGGTTGTAGGACACTCTGTATGGAGTTACAAAGGAACGGGGTAGACGAAGAGGTCTGGAAAGGCCCGTCAGAGAAGGTAACAACCCTGTAGTCGAAACTTCGTTCCCTCCTGAGTGGATCCTGAGTACGGCGGGACACGTGAAATCCCGTCGGAAGCAGGGAGGACCATCTCCCAAGGCTAAATACTCCCTAGTGACCGATAGTGAACCAGTACCGTGAGGGAAAGGTGAAAAGCACCCCGGGAGGGGAGTGAAAGAGAACCTGAAACCGTGTGCCTACAAGTAGTCAGAGCCCGTTCATGGGTGATGGCGTGCCTTT